>NZ_JACJOR010000306.1:0-7216 GCF_014695615.1 Leptolyngbya sp. FACHB-711 | reverse complement strand
TAAGAACACCCTTATTCTCAATATGAGCAGCAAAAGTATTCCATTGTATGCCCCACACATGGTTAACAACAAAAACTTGGTGTAGTTCCTCTAATGTTTGGAGATATCTATCGATCTTTGGTTTATTTCTTATGCTCCTTGCTTCTTCCTCAGCCTTGTTTAAAAGCTCATAAAAATCTACAATATTTTGAGGTTGCTCGCTAAGCTTCATTGCCTTGAGTAAAATGGGTCCAGACAGTTGCTTCCTATCTCCTTCAGTAACTGCTTCAGTAAGCGTTTCTTCCAGTCGTCGAAGTGCGTTAGATTGTTGCAGCATTTGCTTTAGGAAATATAGAGAAAATTCGATACCAAATACATTATAGGTATTTAAGATAAAGTGGCAGAGTAAGGCTATCTGTAGCAGTCTAATACCTGTAGTGCAAAAAACTGTTATAAAACCACTGGTAACGTTGCAAAAACTGTTAACAGTCCGACTAATAACGTTGATTTGCGATCGCCCCAAAAAATTTCTTGCAAAAAACTGCCTCCCATTTCTGAGAAGCAGTCTTGAGGATTAATTTAGATTTGTGCTGAGACTCTTTCAGACGATCGCCCCCACTTTCCCAGAAAGACGATCGCCCTACTAAATCTGATTAACCAATCAACGATTTCACCTTCTTGATAATGCCATCGGGATCGATGCCCTGATGCGGGTACTGTTCCCATAAGCCGCCGCAGCCTTCTTCGTAAGTGCCGATGTGGGCATATTTAGGCGTATAGCTACGCTCCAGCAACCAGGTTCCAAAGCGGCTGCCCAGTCCAGTTCTGCGGTTGAAGGGTTCGGTGACGAGAACGAAGGGAGCTTTGCCGATTTTTGCCATCATTTCTTCGTCTACCACATTCAGCGTCGATTTGTTGATCACGCCGACCTCGATGCCTTCCTGCTTCAGACGTTCTGCAGCATCCACCGCGCGATAGAGCGAGTCGCCAAAGGTAACAATGTAACCCGCGCTGCCGTCGCGCACCAGTTCATCTTTGCCGGGAACGAACTGATAGTTGCCCGCAAACATTTCGTTGCCGTTCGCGTCCAGGATCATCGGCGTTTTCGATCGCGTCGAGAAGATAAACCGCATTCCCTTATTAAAGAACACCGATTCGACGCAGGCTTTCATCTGGTTCGCGTCTGCTGGGAAATAAAGGCGCGTTTCGTAGCCGTCGTCCAGCCCGTTGTCGGCAAAGAAGTTGTTGAGTCCGAAGTGGCAGGTGTTGTCTGCCATGTCATCGATGCCAGAGTGGGAGAAGTGGCACAGCAGATTCGAGTAATTGAGCCGTGCCATCGTGATTTCCGAGATACACATCTCCAGGAAAGCGGCAAAGGTGGCAAAAATGCCCTGCTTGCCTTCTTCCATACCAAAGCCCGCCGCTGCGGACAAATTGCCCCGCTCCATAATCCCTGAGGGAATGAAGACTTCGGGGTGGGCATCGTGGATTTTCTTCAGACCACAGGAACCTTCCAGGTCGCTGTCGATCACGACTACTTTAGATTTGCGCTCTTCTTCGCTCATCCGTCCCAGCACGGTTACAACCGCATCCCCGAAGACATTCCGGTTGGAGTCCCACTTGTCGCTAACACCCTGGAAGGCGTATTCGTGCTTCGGCTTCTGGATGTTGTTGAGGTAATCGACGGCTGCCTGGTGTCCGTGCTCTTGCAAGTAAGTGAGTGCCAGCTTCACCGAGATTACGTCATGCCCGTGGTTGGAGCCTTCCAGCCCGGTAATGCCGGGGCACATCGGACGCTTATTGATCACGGCGATCGGTCCGGGTGTGTTAATTGCCTCGCAAATCCGGCTATAGAGTCCGTCAATGTCTTCGCCGTCGCCTTCCAGCACTTTCATGCCGTGTCCTTCCAGCGTTTTGCGAACGCTAAATCCGGGCAAATACTGCGAGGGGTGTCCGGCGATCGTCACATCATTATCGTCAATCAGCAGCTTCACGTTGAGGTGCTGTGCCACTGCCAGCCTTGCCGCTTCTGCGTCGTTGCCTTCCTGCTGCGAACCGTCTGAACCGAGACAGAAGACCGCTTTGCCAGGATGCGCCAATGCTACACCGTTCACATAGGGCCACATATGTCCCAATCGACCTGAACTGAACTGCACGCCCGGAGTTAACCCCAGTTCCGGGTGTCCGGGTAGCTTCGAGTTTGCCTGACGATAGTTCACCAACTGTTCCGCAGGCATTTGACCGCGCAGGACAGACATTAGATATTGTGTCCCCACCCGGTGTCCGGCTTCGTCAAAGAAAATCGGCACAAACTGATTGGGCTGACTGCGAAACAGCGCATCTAGAATTACCACTTCCGGCACGGTGTCATAGGGTCCACCCGTGTGTCCGCCCATTCCAGTTGCGGCTCCGGTTGCAGTAAAAAAGACGATCGCATCACGACAAAGCTGGATATTGGCTTTAAGTGCTTCCCGCTGCTCGTCAGTCAGGGTCGAATTTTGAGGATCAAGCTGAACGGTTTTATAGGCACTGAGATCGATCGGAAAAGCAGTAGTCATGACAGGTTTAAAGGCAGGTGTAAGGGTGGACTTAAAAGAGGGCTTAGACTCACAGACTTCATTGCTTGCAAAAATTTCTTATGGGGTGGGTGTCCTCCCCTGCCCATTGCAACATCTCTCGATACTCACCAGACCGTTAAGATGCCTCCTGGACTAGGCGGGCAAGATGCCTACCCCACAATAAGTAGCTAGAGATTTGTCTCCTCAAGTGGGCAGGCAAGATGCCCACCACAAGAAGGCTGATTCAGGTTTCTTAGCCGTGATATTTGCGGAACGCTAGGGTCACATTGTGTCCGCCAAAGCCAAAGGAATTGGACAGCGCAACTTCTACTTTCTGCGATCGGCTCGCATTTGCCACGTAGTCCAGGTCACAAGCCGGATCGGGATTTTCCAGATTGATCGTGGGAGGTAGCTTGTCGTGATAAACCGCCAGTGCGGTTGCCACTCCTTCAATGCCGCCGGAGCCGCCGAGCAGGTGTCCGGTCATCGACTTCGTAGAGCTAATTGCCACTGTATGAGCAGTTTCACCCAGCGCAGTCTTGATCGCTGCCGTCTCAGTCGAATCGTTGGCAGGCGTACTGGTGCCGTGGGCGTTGATGTAGTGAACCTGGTCGGGAGTAATGCCTGCATCCTTAAGGGCAAGCTGAATTGCTCTCGCTGCGCCTTCGCCGCCCGGAACTGGAGAGGTCATGTGATAGGCATCGCAGGTCATGCCGTAGCCGATGATTTCGCCGTAGATTTTTGCCCCTCGGCTCAGGGCATGTTCTAATTCTTCCAGGATCAAAATTCCTGCGCCTTCGCCCATCACAAAGCCATCGCGACCGATATCAAACGGACGACAGGCATGAACGGGGTCATCGTTGCGGGTGGAGAGTGCCTTGCAAGCCGCAAACCCTGCCAGCGATAGGGGAGTTACGGCTGCTTCTGTGCCACCGCAGATCATTGCCTGAGCATAGCCGCGCTGCACCAGTCGAAAGGCATCGCCGATCGCATTCGATCCTGCCGCGCAAGCCGTAACGGTGCAGTTATTCGGACCTTTTGCGCCCGTGTGAATTGCCGTTAACCCGGCTGCCATGTTCGCGATCATCATCGGAACCATGAAGGGGCTACAGCGATCGGGGCCGCGATTGAGGTAAATCTCCTGCTGGTCCTCCATCACCTTTAAGCCACCGATGCCCGTCCCGATCACCACGCCGACTTGCTCGGCATTCAGGTCATTAATCACAAATCCGGCATCTGCAAGGGCTTGCTTGCTGGCGGCAACCGCAAACTGGGCAAAGCGATCCATCCGCTTGGCTTCCTTGCGATCCATATAGTCCTGGGGGTCAAATCCCTTGACCTCACCCGCAATGCGACAGTCGTGCTTAGACGCATCAAACAACGTGATCGGACCAATGCCATTCCGACCGCTCAGCAACCCCTCCCAGTACTCCGCCAGGGTATTGCCGATCGGGGTGATTGCGCCCAGACCCGTCACTACAACCCGCTTGAGTTCAGAACCTAAATTTGTCATGACAGCAGCTTCAAGGGTTTAATCTACCCGGAATGCACAACAGTAAACTCAGACAGTTAATTTCAAACAGTGAAATTGAGAAGTAAACCTGTAAGGCTTAGCAAGAAATTCAGCGAAAACAGAACTTAATAACAGACCGAATCAATAACAGACTGAATAATAAATGGGCTGGAGCAGTCCGGTCAGCAACAGCGCCCAACCCTTCTTTTTGCCAGTCGATCGCCTTAAGCAGCCGCTTTGTCCTGGATGTATTTCACAGCAGATCCTACCGTTGCAATGCCTTCAGCCGCTTCGTCAGGAATCTCAATATCAAATTCTTCTTCCAGTGCCATCACTAGCTCAACCGTATCCAGTGAATCCGCGCCCAAGTCATTGGCAAAGCTTGCTTCCGAAGTTACTTGCTCCGGATCAACGCTCAACTGGTCTGCCACAATTTTCTTCACTTTGTCAAAAATTTCTTGCTCGCTCATACGTTCCCTTTGCCAAGATGCGACTTTCTATACAGTTGCCTAACTGTTGCAATCCACTCCTCACCTGATCGGCAAGGCTTTCGCCCTGAGTTAAGACCTACGTTAGAGCGATCGAAGAGTCAGGCATCTCTTCATCTTACTTGAAAGGGGACGGGATGAAGCAGCGCACAAGCGCGAAGCATTTGTGCCAAAAATCGCAAAGATTTGCAAAAGGCATTGCTTTGAAATACAAAAAGACACGAATACTTTTACTTTGCCCTTTAGCCCCAATGGCTTCGTCAATCGTTTCTGGCTGCCGTGCTAGTTCATATCGGTCAGCTTAATGCGTGGATCAACCACCTTCAAAAGCAAATCCGCCAGCAGGTTGCCCAGAATCAGCAAAAACGCACCCATGATCAGACTCGCCATCACCAGATACAGATCCTTTGCCTGCACCGCCTGAAGAATTAATCGTCCCAGTCCGGGCCAGTTGAAATAGTTTTCGGTGATAAAGGAACCGCCCAGCAGTCCTGCAAACTCAAAGCCCAGCAGCGTCACCAGCGGATTGACCGCATTTCGCAGCGCGTGGACGTAAATTACTCGATTTTCGGGCAGCCCCTTTGCCCGTGCGGTTTGAATATAGTCTTGCCGCAGCACGTCCAGCAGTTCGCCGCGCATAATCCGCTGAAGCCCGGCAAAGCTGGTGATACTGAGTGCCAGCGTCGGCAAAATCATGTGCCAGGCAATATCAAGAATTTTGCCGATCGGGGTCAGATCTGCATGATCGATGCTCGTCATCCCCCCCACCGGAAACAGCGGCGAAGTCACCTGCGCGAAGAATAGCAGCAGTAATCCGGTAATCAGCGTCGGAAAGCCCTGCCCGATATAGCTAATCACTCGCAGGAAGCGATCGGCTTTTCGATTTTGCTGCACCGCCCCCACGATGCCCATCGGAATCGCAATCGTCCAGGTCAAGATCAAAGAAGCGATCGAGAGCAGCAGCGTTGCGGGAATCCGCTCCCATAAAATCTCCGTCACTGGACGCTGAGCATAGGCAAAACTCACGCCAAAATCTAGCCGGGTGAAAATCTGCCGCACCCAGAGAAAATATTGCTCCACGATGGGCTTATCCAGCCCAAACTGCTGCTGAAACTGTTTCAGAGTTTCCTCCGAAATCTGCGGATTGTCCCGCAAGTTGTCCAAAAAACTGCCCGGCGAAAGCTGAATCACAAAAAAGCTGAGTGCCGAAGCGAGCAGCAGCGTAATCAACGCTTGAAGCAGCCGCTTGACCACATAGCCGACTGTTTCACTGGTGAAGAAAGCAACGATCGAGCCGTACAGCGATCGGGCACGTTGAGGGAAAGAGGAGGAGGTCATAGGGAGAGGAGGGGGTGAGGGGAGGGAGTGACTCACCAGATGATTTGCCTGTTAGTTCCTCATTGTAATGATTTACTAATACTGCACCAGCGTGACGATCGGGGCTTTGGGCAAATTCTCCCGTCCCTTCAGGTCAACCAGTTCAATGATGAAGGCATAGGCAGCGATTTCACAGCCCGTTTTCTGGATGAGCTGAGCGGTTGCTCCAGCCGTGCCTCCGGTGGCAATCAGGTCATCGACGATCAGCACTTTTGCGCCGTCGTGCAGGGCATCCTGGTGCATTTCCAGGCGATCGGTTCCGTATTCGAGGGCATATTCGATTGTGTGAACCGCAGCAGGGAGCTTACCGGGTTTGCGAACCGGAATGAAACCAACTCCCATGCGATAGGCAAGCGGTGCGCCAAAGATAAACCCTCGTGATTCCATGCCGACCACATAATCGACTGCAAAACCAGCGCATTTATCTGCCAGGGTGTCGATCGTGTAGCGCAAGCCTTCCGGGTTTCGCAGCAACGTGGTGATGTCTTTAAATAGAATGCCGGGTTTCGGAAAGTCAGGAATTTCGCGGATTAGAGACTGCAGATCCATAGAGTTTTCGGAGTTCTTCTAAAATTCGGGCTTGCAGTTTGAGATCCTATCATTCTTAGTCGAGCGGTCTTTGATTTCAGTGAACGATTCTGTTTTCGATCGCTTTAGGAGCTTTCCAGTGATCCGCTTACCAATCACTCGGCAGGGAAAACTGCTTCGCATCGCGCTACTCCTTGATGCCTGAGAAATTCTCAAACCAGCCACGTCGATAAAAATAGAAGATCAGAGCTGCCGCAATAACCGCCATTACTGCAAGACAGACAGGATAGCCCCAGTACCAGTTCAGCTCCGGCATGTTCAGTGGCGATTTTTCAGTATTGAAGTTCATCCCGTAGATCCCGACAATAAAGGTGAGGGGAATAAAAACGGTCGAAATCATCGTCAGCAGCTTCATCACTTCATTCATGCGGTTGCCAACCGAAGAAACATACACATCCATCAGGCTCGATGCCACTTCTCGATAGGTTTCCACCATATCTAGAACCTGAACGGCATGGTCATAGCAGTCTCGCAAGTACACCTGCACCTCGCTGCTGACTAAATCATTGCTGTCGCGAATCAAAACGCTGATTGCGTCTCGCTGGGGCCAAATGGCACGCCGCAGGGCTAACAGTTCTCGCTTAATTCGGTGAATCTTTTCCAGACTTTGCCGGGTGGGATTAGAGACAACCTCATCCTCCAGCTCCTCAAGTGCTTCACCGTAGGCCTCTAGAACTGGAAAGAAGCCATCGATCAACGCGTCGAGCAGGGCA
>NZ_JACJOR010000305.1:0-15704 GCF_014695615.1 Leptolyngbya sp. FACHB-711 | reverse complement strand
GTCGATCGCTTGTGGAACTGGCAGGATAATCAAATTTCAAGACACACTAAAAACCTGCTGCTCAAGTTTAACGATCCGATTCCTCGTCCTAGAGTTTATCGTCGCCAGCTCGACGGCGTAATTGAAAAAATTCAAACCCAAAACGGTCAACTGATTCCAGAAGGGATCACCGTTCGCCCTTCCCAGGAAATAATTCTGCAAGCGCAGCTCAAAAATACGGGCAAGGCACAGTGGTTTGGCTACGATACAGGACTAAGGCGCGGTAGAGCGATCGTGAAGGTGCAGTTTTTCGACCGCGATCAACAGCGAATTCCTAACTCAACACCAAACTTGCTCTTTGTCCAAGGGACACCCCGTCCGGGAGAAGCCACCAAAGCAATGGGAGCGATCGTGTTTCCCCAGCAGCCCGGAACCTACCAGATGGTTTTCACCCTGGGACTGGAGCGCATGGGAAATTTTCCGCCTGACACTCGACCCGTTAAATTGATTGTTCAGGTGACGCAGAGTGCCTTGGGTCCTCAATCATTTGAAGATGAAAATTGCTTTCAATTGCTGATCTACAAAAGTTAAGATTCTGCGATTAAATTTGGGCTAACTGAGAGAATGAGTACTTATCGCTCTTCGATTACCGTTGGCATTTTTCGCTCAGATCTCTCTGTTTCTGATATATCTGCTGCTCACTCATTTACTTTTTTCTTAATGAGAAAGTTTATTTACTTTTTCAAAGATTGGGACATTAGATGTTATGACAATTCGGAAGTTTCCCCTAGAAGCAATTCAAAAACTCAGAAACACGATTCAAGCGGAGCTTGCGATAGCAAATACCCAAACTCAGCTCTCTAGCTGGCCTGAACCCAGTACAGAAGTGCCCGAACCCGAATTCCTCGACGACTTGAGCGACATTTTTACCTTTGGCGGACGATCGAAAGAAGAAAGAACCGATTTTGTGCAGCGAAGCCCGTGGTTAATTAGTCCGTTTAATCCGGCATCGGTGCTGCTCAAGCTACCCGGACTATGGCTCAAACCGGGATATTGCTTGGTGGGCTACCTGTATCGCACTGCTTCCAAAGAAGCCGGACTAATCTTTGCCCTGCCCGAAGCACTCAGCACCACAGCTCACCTGCAACAAGCCCTGACCCACAGCACGATCGCCACTCCCCCTAAGCCCGAAGGCGCAATGCCACACTTTATGGCTGCGATCGACGGCGATCGATCAGCCGCTTCATTTATGGTCGCTTCTCTACTCAAGCGCGAACTGCAAGAGTTTGGGACGAGGCAAAGCAGTTCTCCCCCCGAGGCGATCGGCAAGCGATCGATATGGCGCCACCACCGCCTGATCCAGGCTTTGCCTAGCAAACTTCCCTGGCAGTGGCACACCGAAATGCCCAAAGACTGGTTCCCTAAAGCAAGCGTCCTGCCTAACGGACAGGCAGCCGTTGAATTTTTCTCCTGCCGGGTGAGCGCACAAGAAGCCGTAATGTATCGTCATCTCGATCGCTATCCCGTGGATGGGTATCAGCCGACTAGTTCGGAGCGGGCGTTAGCAGTGGTGAGGCGATCGTAGCGGGCAGGGGGCGGAGTCTCCTCATCCCCACTTTCCCATCCACCCATCCACCCATCCACCCATCTACCCCTCATGACAACACCCCTGCTCCTTCCCCTTTACCGACGGCGGTACATCTAGCGCAGGATTGGCATCAAAGAAGCCAACGGGCTTGAGCATAAATCCCGAATAGGCAGTGGGCATGACGGGGAAGTCTTCGGGGCGGGGAATGTGGTGGTGTCCGAAGGTGTACCAGACAACGAGATCGGTGTTTTCGATCGATCGATTGGCTCGCGTCCATTGGGGTAAGCCTTCGTCGCCCGGATGCTGGTTGGGATAACTGCCTGCGGCGAACATCTCATCGGGTTCGTAGGGCGTGACCCACAGGTGTTTAGTCATGAATCCGGCGCGCTTCAGAATTGGCGAGTCGGGGTGGGCAAAGGGCAACACATTTTCACCAGGGACAATTTTGAAGCCAACGGGTTGACCGAGTCGATTAGTGACGTTCGGATTGACAACCTTCCAGTAGCGGGCGGTAAAGGGGTCGATAATGCGCTGGGCTTCCTGTTCGGTCGTGAGCAGCGTTGATTGAGCATAAAAGGCGTTGCCCTGGGGGTTTTCGGGGCCGATCGCCTCAGCGTAAGAATTCACCTCACAAACCGAGTTGCCTGTGCCATCCAGGTCAAAGTCAAGCCGCAGGTTAAAGAAATGCTGGTGGTTGAGGGCATTCAGCTCGGGAGCAACAACGGTGCCATACTGAGGAAAATCGACCAGCGTACCGCAAAGCAAAATTCCCGTCAGCTTGACTTCGTACTGAATCGTGCCGTCTTGATAGAAGTACCAGAAGAAACCGTATTCGTAGTTATCAACGGTGGCAATAAAGGAAAGCACTAAGCGGCGCGATCGTCTCACCTGCGCTTCGTTCAGTCGCCAGTCGGTATGCTTCCAAAGAATGCCGTAGTCTTCTTCGTGCAGGCAGACTGCATTTTCCGTAATTGCAACTTCGCCCCAGCTATTGGTCAACACGGCATCAAAATAGCGGATTTCGCCCAAACAGTCGCAGCCCAGCGTCAGCGAATTTGCCAGGACACCCACGCCATGCTCGCCCACATCAAAGGCATTTTTGCGGTAGTGCTGCGGGCGGGGATCACCATAAGGCACGACCATCTCCGACAGAGAAGCGCGATAGAGAATCGGGCGCAGCCGCCCCTGGTCTTCGTAGCTCACCTGGTGCAGCACTAGCCCTTCACGGGGAGTAAATCCGATTCGCAAATCCCACTTTTGCCAGCGGATATGGTGTCCGTCCACTTCAAAGCTCGGTCCTTCAGGCTGGGTGATGTGCAGGGGTTTGATGTCAGTTCTGAGCGGTGGCTGAAAGCGGTCGGCATATTCACTCGCTTCCGGTGGCACAGGGACAACGTCCATATCCTCGATCCGCAGCACTTCCATTTTGTTCAGGTTCACAACTGGAACCAAACCATCGATCGGGCGAGCATAGAAGTTGCCGTCGGGTTTTTCGCGTAAATAGCACAGTGCCCGCGACAGCCGGATTCCCTTCTCGTCCTCAAAGCCAAAATTACCGATCGCCCACGGGTCAACGACCACCAGACCCAAATCCGTAATGCCACGTTTTGCCAGGGCTGCCCGAAAGTCCGGGTGCGCTTTCACGGCTGCCTCACATTCTGACAGCTCATCCGGCATAATATTGGGCTGTACATCGGGAATCGCCTGCCAGAATACAACCCGCTTCTGGGTCAGGGAAACGATCGCCTCATAGGTGGTTCCAGTCTCATTATCTAGCAGGATTAAGAGGGCTTGCCGCTCGATCGGATCACCCACCTGAAAGTTCAGCACCGTAGACTTCGGCGGCTCCTTCAAGGTGACACAGGGAAACCGAAACGATGCCCCGACATCAACCCCTAGATTGGACTCCTGTCGCACCAGAGCCACTGCCGCAGCCACTTCTTCAACGGTGAGCGGCTCCAGCGGGTGATTCACAGGTTGAGTTAGGGCAAGTCTTAACACTTCATGCGTACTGGTCATAACAAATTGCTGAGCTAAAATTTTTCGATCCGGTTGCTTACTCCTTGCGGACGACATTTTTTTTGCCCGAAAGAAGAAATAGGGTTGCTGCCTTCGAGTTTAGCAGGGTCTTGATTTGACCTACTTCAGCCCCAGCGGAATGCCATTTGTCCTGCTAAAGTTTTTTTGGAGCCGAGCGAGCATTGCCACAGAGATATTCCGAAGGAGGTAGCCTGAAAGGCAGAGATAGCATTAGGATTGATAAAAATCTAAACCTCGTGCTTCTTGCCCTTTTCTAGTATCCCTTCAGCATTCACAGATGCTTGTGGGGAATCGCGTGAAATGGAAGCTGACATTGCGCTCCTTTTCGCTGCGTACTTCCTGGTTTGTATTCCGTCGGTCTGCATCTACATCAGGTTCGTGATTAGACTAAGTTCATTCAGTTGATTTGGTTCGTTAACTTTAGCTAACGAATTGACTGAGTTTGCTTTGCCCTATTTCACTTTCCTTCTGTTATCGTTCGAAGCTCGGTTGTGACGGAACATCAGCGCAGCTATTCTTAACATGAGTCGCTCCCATTCCCCGCTCAGTCCCAATAAGCCGCTGGGCGGACGTTATCGAATTATTCAGCAGCTAGGAGTTGGCGGTTTTGGACGCACTTTTCTGGCGACTGATTTGCATTTGCCGGGGTATCCGCAGTGCGTTATCAAGCACCTCAAGCCCCAGGTCAAAAGCGAAGATACGCTGCTCATGGCGCGACGCTGCTTTAACACCGAAGCGCAGGTGCTTTATCGGCTAGGCGTTCACGATCGCATTCCCCGCCTGCTGGCACACTTCGAGGAACACCAGGAATTTTACCTGGCTCAGGAATTTATTGAAGGCGAACCGCTTTCCCAAGAATTGGTCGAAGGCAAGCCCTGGTCGCAAGCAAAAACCCTCACCTTTCTGCAAGAAATTCTGCAGGTGCTGGAATTTGTGCATAGCGAGCAGGTGATTCATCGTGACCTCAAGCCTTCTAACCTGATTCGGCGTAGGCGCGATCAAAAACTCGTGCTGATTGACTTTGGCGCAGTGAAGCAAGTCAGCAACCAGAATCTTGACCCCGACACCGGACAGACCAATCTCACGATTTCGATCGGCACTCAGGGCTATATGCCCAGCGAACAGCTTGCCGGAAAACCCCGCTTTAGCAGCGATGTGTATGCGGTTGGCGTGCTAGGAATCCAGGCACTGACCGGACTGCACCCCAAATATCTGGGCGAAGATGCGGTCGGCGAAATCGACTGGCATTCCTTTGCGGCGCACGTTCATCCTGCCCTGGTCGAAGCGATCGATCGCATGGTGCGGTACGATTTTCGCGAACGCTATCCCACTGCATCCGAAGCCTTGGCTGCCCTGAGCAACCTGCCTGCTGCCGTCGCTGAAGACATGACAGAACCGCCCTTGGTTCCTGTTCCAGCCACAATGCGCCAGCGTTTCACTGTGGCAGGGGCTTCTGGAAATAAAGCAGGGCTGAAAAATTCTGCGGGAGAAGCCGTCGCCCAAGCAACCCTTCAGGGGAACATTCAAACGATCGCTCCCAAGGCTGACAAAATCGACTTTCTGACACCGGAAGAAGACGAGCTGGCAACCGCCCTCTGGATACCCTCTGAGTCTTTTGGCAATAGCATTCCTGCTCAAACAGGCGCAACCCAGCTTCTGGGCAAACTCAACGCCCAAGATCCCATGATGACAATCGGGTCAGTAGCCTGGAGCGGACAACGCTGGCAATGGCAGCCCTGGTTTTTGCTGGGTACGGTAACAGCGGTCGGGCTGTCTGTGGCTGCGCTTCAGGCACGATCGCCGCTGGCGCTCAGAAACTGGTTCGAGCGCAACCCGCTTGCTTTTCCGACTTCGATCACGGCGAATCCTTCGACCAGCCCTTCTCCGCTGCCGAGTGATCCAAAGCAGCTTGCGACCGTACTGGTAGATCAGGCAACCCAGCTTCAAAGCAGCAAAAAATACGAAGAAGCCCTTCAGCTCTACGATCGAGCAATTGCTGCCCAACCGGACTTTGCCAATGCCTACACCAAACGCTGCGAAGTGCTAAACCTGCTGAAGCGTCCTGAAGCGGCGATCGTTTCTTGCAATGACGCGCTGGCGTACAATCCCAATGACCCAATCGCCCTTTGGAGCAAGGGCAACGCGCTCATGCTGCAAAACCGCACCTACGAAGCCCTCAAGATCTACGAAGAAGTGACGGCTCTGAAACCGGATTATGCGCAGGGATGGATGCGACGGGGGGTTGCGCTGCAAACCCTGGGACGATCGGCAGAAGCCCTCAACGTCCTCGATCGGGGCATTGCCCTGGAGCGCAACGCGGCAGAAGCCTGGATTACCAAAGGGGCTGCCCTGCTGAACCTCCAGCGATACAACGACGCGATCGCTGCCCTAGACAAAGCCCTCCAACTTCAACCCAACAGCCACGAGGCAAAGAAATTGCGTCAGCAGGCATACGATCGAATGGGGCAGTAAACGGTTTGGTTTTAGCTCGAGATTGGGATGCGGATCAGGCAGGAAACGACTTTTTTCACCCAATTGCCCAAGCCAAACTCTAAACTAGAAAAGGTTATCAGGAGAGATTGCTAATGACTGAGAAAACCGCACGCGATCTGTTTCGGGCTGCTTACGAAAACCGCAACACCTGGGACAGCAACTTTCCCGGCTACACGGCAGATGTAACCTACAAGCAAGGTGACACCGTTTACACGGGCAGAGTGCGCGTCAACCCCGACAGCAAGGCGGACGTACTGGACGTAGAAGACGAGCAAGCTAAAAAAGCCATTGCGGCGCAAATGTGGGAAACCGCAATCCACCGGGTTCGCTACAGCTTTGAAAACACCCATAAAGAAAATACCTTTTCCTACGGGGCAACCGACGAGACCGGAGCAGTAGAAATTCTAGTCGGCGGCAAGTGCGAGGGCGATCGCTACAAGGTGCGCGATAACGTTGTCACGCTAGTCCATCGCCATATCCATGGGGTTGTTGTGACAATCAACACCTTTAGCGTGAATCAGACCAGCGAGGGCTATCTGGCTCATCGCTATGACTCGGTTTACCACGATCCGAAAACAGGTGAGCAAAAGGGCGGCGTGTCTCAGTTTGAAGACACCTTCGAGAACGTAAACGGCTACTCTATCCTCGTGGGTCGCGTCATCACCACCGAGGCAAACGGCAAGACTCACACTGACGAATACAGCTTCTCCAACGTCAAACTGCTTCAGCCTGCGGTCGTGTAATCCGTATCGATCGCCCCCCCGACTGCGCTCAACCCTTTGCATTACAATGAAGTCAACGAAATTCGGCAGGTGAACGATGCAAACAATGGAACTCACGACCGATAACGTCGAGAAGGTGCTGGACGAACTGCGCCCCTACCTCATATCAGACGGTGGCAACGTCGAGCTAGTTGATATCGATGGTCCTGTAGTGAAGCTGCGCCTCCAGGGAGCCTGCGGTTCCTGCCCTAGCTCTACCATGACGCTGAGAATGGGCATCGAGCGCAGACTGCGGGAATACATCCCCGAAATCGCAGAAGTGGAACAAGTCATCTAAGCGGTGACGAGTTTGTTATTTTATCCACTTCAAACCAGGTAATTTAAAGCAGGGAAGGCGATCGCGTTTTCCCTGTTTGTTTTTTGTTTGTCCTGCTGAAAGCTCGAAAAGCTATCTCCTGTAACCTTATTCGCCTCACCGCCCCCCATCTCATCCTCGTCCTATGGCTTATCCGCTCTACGTTGCATTCATCTGGCATCAGCATCAGCCGCTTTACAAAAGTCGCCTGGACGGGGAATATCGGCTGCCCTGGGTCAGGCTGCACGGCACAAAAGACTATCTCGATCTGGTGCTGCTGCTAGAGCAGTATCCTCGGCTGCGTCAAACGGTGAACCTCGTGCCGTCGCTGATGATGCAGATCGAAGACTATGCAGCGGGAACTGCCTTTGATCCTTACCTGACGCTGGCACTCAAGCCCACGGATAATCTCAACGAGGGGCAAAAACGATTTATCGTCGAGCATTTTTTTGATGCGAACCACCATACGATGATCGACCCCTTTCCCCGCTATGCCGAGCTTTATGGACAAAGGCACGATCGCGGCTGGGATTGGTGTGTCGAGCATTGGAACCCAGAAGACTACAGCGACTTACTGGCATGGCATAACCTTGCATGGTTTGATCCGCTGTTTTGGAACGATGCCGAAATTGCTGAATGGCTAGAGCAGGGACGTGGCTTTACCCTGAGCGATCGCCAGCGAATTTACTCGAAGCAGCGTCAGATTCTCAGCCAGATTATTCCGCAGCATCGCCAGATGCAGGAGACGGGTCAGCTCGAAGTCACGACGACGCCCTACACTCACCCGATCTTGCCCCTGCTGGCAGACACTAACGCCGGACGAGTGGCAGTGCCGCAAATGAAGCTGCCCCAGCTCCGCTTTCAATTTCCGCAGGACATCGATCGCCATCTCCGCAAAGCAAAGCAAATGTACCAGGAGCGGTTTGGCTGCGACCCGAGGGGACTGTGGCCCTCTGAACAATCGGTGAGTCCGGCAATTCTTCCAAAAGTGGCGCAGCAGGGCTTTCAGTGGCTTTGTTCGGATGAGGCAGTGCTGGGCTGGACGATCGATCACTTCTTTCACCGGGATGCGTTGGGCACCGTCTCAGAACCGGAAGCGTTGTATCGTCCCTATCGCTTAAACACCACCGAGGGAGATTTGGCGATCGTCTTTCGCGATCATCGGTTGTCGGACTTAATCGGCTTTACCTACAGCGCAATGGAGCCTCGTCGGGCGGCAGCAGATCTGGTAGGACAGTTAGATGCCATTTCACGGCAGCTTAAATCGCATCAGGCTTCCGGCAGTACTGTGCTGGAGCAGCCCTGGCTCGTGACGATCGCCCTCGACGGCGAAAACTGCTGGGAGTTTTATCAGCAGGACGGCAAGCCTTTCTTGGAAAGCCTGTATCAAACGCTGAGCGATCATACCGGCATCGAACTGGTAACGGTTTCCGATTATCTGTCCAAATTCCCACCCACCGAAAGCTTGCCCAGCTACGCCCTACATAGCGGCTCCTGGGTAGACGGCAGTTTCACCACCTGGATCGGCGATCCGGCAAAAAATCGCGCCTGGGATTACCTCACCGAAGCCCGTCACGTCCTGGAGAGCCATCCCGAAGCGACTGAGGAAAACAATCCCGAAGCCTGGGAAGCTCTGGACGCTGCCGAAGGCTCCGACTGGTTCTGGTGGTTTGGCGAAGGGCATAGCTCGAACCAGGATGCCATTTTTGACCAGCTTTTTCGCGAACATCTGTTGGCCCTCTACCGTGCCCTGAATCACCCGGTTCCTTCCTACCTGCGGCAAGCCGTCGAAGACCACACGGCAAAAGGAGATCATCGTCCTTCGAGCTACATTCATCCGACGATCGACGGACTGGGCGACGAGCAAGACTGGGACAAAGCGGGACGAATCGAAGTTGGCGGAGCCAGAGGCACAATGCACCAGAGCAGCGTTGTTCAACGCGTTTGGTACGGTGTCAATCACCTGAATCTTTATCTGCGGGTGGACTTTAAGGCAGGCGCAAAACCGGGAATTGACTTTCCGCCGGAAGTGCATCTGCTCTGGTTCTACCCCGATCGCCCCATGCACAACAGCCCTGCGCCCCTAGCAGAACTGCCCGACGAGCCGCCGCTGAACTACCAATTTCATCACCATCTGGGCATTAACCTGACCACAAAAGCAAGCTGGTTTCAGGAAGCCGGGGACCATTTTCAGTGGCACGCTCACCGCAGCCGCGCTCAAGTTGCCTTTGATAGCTGCCTGGAAGTCGCAATTCCCTGGGCAGATTTACAGGAAATCGAGCCAGATTGGTCGCTGCGTCTCGTGGTGCTGCTAGCGGAAGAAGGGCGATATGTAAGTTACCTGCCGGAGGATGATTTGATTCCGGTGAACGTGCCGTAGGACGATCGGGGTTGGTGGTTCACGTTCAGCGGTTCATGTTCAAAAATAATTCTCGCCAAAATGCAGCACTCGCTTTGTTCCTGATGATCTCTGCTGCCAGTTGCGGGATTGCTGCCAGGCTATATAGGCCAGGAATCGCAGGACAATTTCTTTTTGCGGCAACAAGGGTGTGGATACTTGTATTCCCTCTGATCTGGTTTCTTCGGGTCGATCGCCGCAGAGCCACCCTGTCACCTCCCTCGCTGCGAGACGTGCTGGCTGGGACAATATTAGGAATTTTCATGTTCAGCGTCATTTTGGGTACTTATTGTCTCGCGGGACAGTATTGGATTGATCCTGAAATTGTTCGAGCAAAAGCACAACAAATTGGGCTAGCAAATCCAATTTCTTATCTTCTTGGAGCCATCTACTTTACTTTCATTAATTCGTTAGTTGAGGAGTATATTTGGCGTTGGTTTGTCTATCAAAAATGTGAAGTTTTAGTATCAGGAAACAAAGCTGTCTATCTCGCCGCCCTTTGCTTTACACTACATCACACGATCGCCCTGACAGCCTATTCTAGAAGTTGGCTGATTGTTGCATTCGGTTCGATTGGTGTGTTTGCGGCGGGAGCAGTTTGGTCATGGTGCTATCTGCGCTACCGCTCGTTGTGGGCGTGTTACATCAGTCATTTATTGGCAGATCTGGCGATCGCCCTGATTGGCTGGGATCTTCTATTCGAAGGTGCCTTATTTGCAGGTGCTTTAGTGCATGAATTGCCAATTTGACTGAGCTAGCAGATTTAATTTTTAGCATCGATTGGCCAAACCCTATGCCAAAATAAAGCTGTTTTGTCGGGAGGGTGAGCCAGTGTTGCAGTGGTTAACGCGATCGGACTATCTGCTACGGGAGACAGTGCTGGGACTGCGGCGCGGCGGTTGGATGAACTGGGCGGCGGCGAGTACGGTAACGGTGCTGCTGTTCTTGTTTGGCTTAAGTTTGCAGCTTTCCTGGCAGGTGGACGGGCTGCTGAATCAGTTTGGCAGTCAGCTTGAGGTATCGGTTTTTCTGGATACTGGAGTACAGGCAGCCGATTTGCAGCCGATCGTAAAAGCCATTCCTGAAGTGCTATCCACCGAAGCCGTTACCAAAGAATCTGCTTGGGCTTCGCTTTTAGAGGAAATGGGACTGGCGGACATTGAAGGGGCAACGGCTCAGCTCAACGGCAATCCCCTCGTGGATGAACTGAAGGTCAAAGCGCAAAACTCGACGCAGGTTCCGGCTCTGGCGGAGAAGCTAAAGCAGATTCAGGGCGTGGATGAAGTGCAGTATGTGGATGAGGCAGTGCAGCGAATTGGGCAACTGAATCAGGGCTTGCACTGGATTAGTTTGGTGATGACGATTGTTCTCACACTTACGGCGATCGCAGTTACCACCACCACAATTCGCCTGATCGTCATGGCAAGACGGCGCGAAATTGAAGTAATGCAGCTTGTGGGCGCAACCACAGCCTGGATCTATATGCCCTTTATTTTGCAGGGTCTTACGCTAGGGGCGATCGGCGCAGGAGTTGCTTGGGCGTTAATTTTGGGCGTGCAGCAGTTTATGCAGAAATTGCTATCGCAGCAGCCTGCCCTGATTCAGTTTTTGACTGCGGGAATGCAGTTGAGTGCGATCGAAACCCTTTTGCTGCCGCTGTCGCTGCTGGGACTGGGGGGCGCGGTTGGGCTGATTGGAAGTTTGTTTGCCGTGCGCCGTTTGGTAATGAAGTGAGGCTAACCTTTTACACCGCTTCCCGTCTCAGTGGGAACGATGTATTGCTGCATAATCAGGAAGAACAGCAGAATTGGGGCGATCGAAATCACCGATCCTGCCGCAATCAGTCGCCAGTCCAGCGAAAACGCGCCTGCCAGCTTCGCAACTCCCAGAGGCAGCGTGTAGTATTCCGGCTGATCCAAAATAATCAGGGGCCACAGAAAGTCACTCCAGGCACCAATAAACACAAAGATTGCCAGCGTCACCAATGCCGGACGAATCGAGGGCAGCATCACAAACCACCAGATGCCCAGTTCAGAACAGCCGTCCATCCGGGCTGCTTCTTCGAGTTCTTTGGGAACGCCCTGAAACGCCTGCCGCAGCAGGAAGATGCCAAACGCAGAGGCGATCGCCGGAAAGATTAATCCCAGATAGCTATTCCGCAAGCCGAGCTGAACGGTGAGAATATAAAGCGGAATCATCACAATCTGAAATGGAATCAGAATCGTGGAAACAATCAGCGTAAACAGTGCATTGCGTCCGCGAAAGTCGAGCCGTGCCAAAGGATACGCTGCCAGCGAGCAAAACAGCAGATTCAGCCCCACCGTTAGCAGGGCAACCAGCGTGCTGTTAAACAGATAGCGTCCAAATGGATTGGTTTGCCAGACTTCGATGAAATTGGCGATCGTCGGCTGAGCGGGCAAAAACTGGGGCGGAAACTGAAAGATATCTTCAGTGGACGACTTAAAGGCAGTGCTGACCAGCCAGATCAGGGGCAGCAGCATGACCAGGGCAATCAGCCCGAGCAGCAGATAAGTGGCGATCGTGCGGACAGGCGAGCTTTGCAGCAATCGCCTCAGCCTTTGCCAGGGAGAGACAGGAGCCGCAGGTTTACTGGAAAAGGAAATTTGCTTGCCCATCGTTAAAAAATAGATGAAAAAGGGTGAGCCGTAACCCACCCGTCAAGCTGTTATATCACAAATCGAATCGTCGGATTAGCTCACTGCCTGTACTTCCCCATGCTGAGGATGCAGTGACTTTACTCCTTGCAGACTGCCGTAGAGCCGATTCAGCGCATTCACATAGGCATGAGCCGAAGCCACAATAATATCGGTGTTTGCCGCGTGACCGGAGTAGAGCCGATCGTCATATTTCAGGCGAATCGTCACTTCCCCGATCGCATCAATCCCAGCAGTGACGGACTGCACCGAGTATTCAATCAGCTGGTTGGGCACATTCACGACACGATTGATTGCCTTATAAATGGCATCGACTGGACCTGTGCCGATCGCCGCATCCATCAGTTCTTGACCGTCTGGCGTGCGAAGAATCACGGTTGCTGTAGGGCGGGCATGATCGCCACAAGACACCTGAACGTGCTCCAGCTTAAACAGTTCGGGAGCCTGTTGGGCTTCGTCGTTGACGATCGCTTCCAGATCCCAATCGGTGATGTCTTTCTTTTTGTCTGCCAGTTCCTTAAAGCGGAGGAATGCTCGGTTGAGTTCCTGATCAGAGAGGTCGAAGCCCAGTTCTTTTAGGCGAGTGCGGAAGGCGTTGCGTCCCGAATGTTTGCCCAGCACAATCTGGTTATCGGTTAAGCCGATCGATTGAGCGTCCATAATCTCGTAGGTCAGCTTGTGCTTCAGCACGCCGTCCTGGTGAATGCCCGACTCATGCGCGAAGGCATTGGCTCCAACGATCGCCTTGTTGGGCTGCACCAGCATTCCGGTGAGGTTCGAGACAAGGCGCGAGGTTTTGTAGAGCTGGCGGGTGTCGATGTGGGTGAGCGAAGCTTCGGATTCGGGCGATCGTCCCAGGAAGGGATTGAAATACTGTCTGCGGACATGGAGTGCCATCACAAGCTCTTCCAGCGCAGCGTTGCCTGCCCGTTCGCCGATACCGTTGATGGTGCATTCCAACTGACGTGCCCCATTTTTGACAGCTTCCAGGAAGTTCGCCACTGCTAAACCCAAGTCGTTGTGCCCGTGGACGGAAATAATCGCCTGATCAATATTGGGAACGTTTTCCTTGATGCCGCGAATGATTGCGCCGAATTCCTCTGGAGTGGTGTAGCCGACCGTATCGGGGATGTTAATCGTGGTTGCACCTGCGGCGATCGCCCGCTCCAGCACTTGATAGAGAAATTCGGGATCAGAACGTCCGGCATCTTCCGGGGAAAACTCGACATCATTGACAAAGCTCTTGGCATAAGCCACCATTTCCGGCGCGATTTCCAGCACTTCCTGACGGGTTTTCTTCAGCTTGTACTGCAAATGAATATCCGACGTAGCGATGAAGGTATGAATGCGGGGCTTCGCTGCCGCACTCAAAGCCCTCGCTGCGGTTTCGATATCCTGCTTTGTAGCTCGGGCCAAACCGCAAATCGTGGGGCCATCTTCTGTGCCGACCTGCTGAGCAATTTTGCTGACTGCCTCAAAGTCACCCGGACTGGCAAAAGGAAACCCTGCCTCAATTACGTCCACACCCAGTCGCGCCAGCTGCCGAGCGATCGTTAGCTTTTCATCAACGTTCAGGGTCGCGCCGGGAGATTGCTCACCATCGCGAAGCGTTGTGTCGAAGATAATAATGCGCTCTGGGTTGGACGGAGTGTTCATAGTTCAGGTTTAGGGTGAAACGAGTGAAAACAGTGAAGAAATAGACGTTAAAAGAGTCTATTGTATTGATGATACTACACTTGTAGTTATTTTGTAATATAGCTACTTTATACAGCTACTTTAACAGCCACTTTCAAAAGTACAGATTCTGCTGACAATACTGCTATTTTAGGAGGTCGATCGCGCTTCCTCTGGTGCTTTATCAAATTTTCCTGACGATTGCAGCAGCTACATCCGTCTATTCTGCTTCGGATGCTGGCTCAGCCGCCTGCTCATTTTCGTTTGGGGAATTTGAATTCGATCGATCGCCCCCCGCTGCCGAAAAAACTTTTTCCTCAACAGCTCCCGGTTTGCCCATTGGCTTCGGTTCGTCGCCGTTATCTGAAAGCAGAACTCCGCCTGCATTTCCCGCTCTGATCCGAAGCTGAGTATTTGCAGTTAGCGTTCGCTCTGTGCCTTCGGGCAAAACTTCGGCGAGTGTAACCCTGCCATCTGCCTCAACTTCCAGCCAGGACTGCGCTTTGAGCTTCACATCCACCTGCACGGGCTGGCGATCGGCTGCATTGCTGCTGGCATTGGGCGATGGCTTAGGTTTGGATGCGGCGGGGCTGGCAGCAGGACGAGCAGGATTTGCAGGCGCGGGAAGAGCAGAATTAATCTGCGGCACGGGGGGTGGAGCCGATCGGCTCATTAAATGCGAGAGCCAAGTTACCGATGCCACGATTAGCACGATATAAGCAATATAGAGATGCACGGGGCGGAGCTGTGCTGGAGAAATGCCCCAGGTTGGCGTTGCCTGCTTGATCGTACTGGTGGCAGGAAAGGCTTCGGCGATCGCATGACTATCCAGCCCCATAACCTCCGCATAGCGGCGGATAAATCCCTGAATATACACAGGCTCAGGCAACTGCTGAATCTTACCTTCTTCCAGTGCCCGTAGCAGACGAGATGGAATCAGCGTTCGCCCTGCCACTTCTTCTAGGGTCCAACCCTGAGCTTCGCGGACTTCGCGCAAATAGCCGCCAATCTGCATTAGCCGTTCAAGCTGCTCTTGCTGTCGCTGGGATTCTCTTGTCATCGTCTACCTCGCCCGCTCCACATCACCATTCTGCTCAGTTTATTGATGCTCAGTTTGCCCGTGCTGCCTCCCAGACTCTTGCCTGGTTCGCGGTTTGATTTGTGCCTTCAAAGCCCTAATCTCGTCATCGGTGAGCGATCGATATTGTCCTTCCGGTAATTGTCCCAGATCGATCGCGCCAATGGCGATCCGCCGCAGCCGAATCACTGGATGCCCCAGCAGATCTGCCACTTTGCGAATTTGACGATTGCGTCCTTCCCGCAGTTCAATTTGCAGCAGGGTGCGTTGCGAAGCACTCCCCTCTTGAGGGGAACCAGGCTTGGTTTGCACAATTTGCACCCGAGCAGGCAGCGTTTTTTGCCCTTCCAGCATCACGCCCTGCCGCCAGCGAGTCAGCGTTGCCGGAGATGGATGCCCTTTCACCCAAACGCGATAAAGTTTGGCAATCGTGTGTCGGGGATGAGTGAGTCCCAGGGTCATCTCTCCATCATTCGTCAGCAGCAGTGCCCCAGTGGAAGCCGCATCCAACCGCCCGACCGGATACACGCCCGCATCGCGCAATTCTGGCGGCAGCAAATCTAAGACGGTGGTACGTCCTTCTGGGTCATGGCGGGTTGAAACGACTCCAGCAGGCTTGTTCAACAGCAGGTAGAGCCTGGGAGGACGTTTTCGCGAAATGGATTTCCCGTCTACCTCGATTCGATCGCGCTCCGGGTCAGC
>NZ_JACJOR010000304.1:0-8742 GCF_014695615.1 Leptolyngbya sp. FACHB-711 | reverse complement strand
TTCTAATCTGACGTAGGAGTTCATAGCCATCCATTTCTGGCATCCCAATATCACTAATGACAACATCAGGCTTGAATACATCTAAGGTTTCTAGAGCTTCGATCGCAGAGGTTGTCACTTTTATTTCTGCTCCGGTTTGTTCCAAAATGGCAAGAACCAGTTCTCGCATATCGGCTTGATCGTCTACCGCTAAAACTCGGAAGCCTGCCAGGGGGAGAGCTTTTACTGAGGAGCTTAAAGGCTCGGGCTGACCTGGATTTTCTCCACGTCGACTTTTTGACGCTGGTAATAGAACAGTAAATGTTGCGCCTAATCCTTCTCCAGGGCTTTCTGCCTGAACCGTTCCGCCGTGTAGTTCCGTTAAGTACTGGACGATCGCCAACCCTAACCCCAATCCACCAAACTTACGGGTTGTTGTGCCGTCCTCCTGTCGGAAGTATTCAAACACATGGGGTAGAAACTGCGGAGCAATTCCTTTGCCGGTGTCTTGAACTTGAATTTGAACGTGAGTATTGGTTTGCGCTAGTCGAATCTCTACGGTTCCGCCTGACGGGGTAAATTTGATTGCATTACTGAGCAAATTCCAGACCACCTGTTGAAGACGAGCGACATCCCCTGAGACTGGTTCAATTTCACTGGCGATAACCTTCTGTACTTCAATCCCTTTTGCTTCAGCAGACAAGTGTACGGTTTCCAGAGCAGCATCAACGACCGTGACTAAATTAACTGGACAAACATCTAGCATCAGTTTGCCGCGCAGAATCCGTGAGACATCGAGTAAATCATCAATGAGTTGGGTTTGCAGCTTAGCATTGCGCTCGATCGTTTCCAGGGCACGCCTTGTTGCTGCTTCATCAAACTGATGTGCTTGCAGCAGCTTTGCCCATCCCAGAATGGGATTAAGGGGTGATCGCAGTTCGTGAGACAGCACTGCCAAAAATTCATCTTTAATCCGGTTGGCTTGTTCGGCTTCTCTCCGGGCATTCTGTTCGCGTTCTAACAATTTTTCACGTTCTTGTTCGGCTTGCTTTCGTTCGGTAATGTTTTCAGCAAAAATGATAATGCCGCCAATTTCGCCACCGCTGGCATACCAGGGCAAAATTTCCCAATGGAGCCAGACCATTGATCCATCTGAGCGCAGGTAGCAATCCTCTTCGCATCGTTCTGTTGCTCCTGCCAGACAACGCTGATGAACCTGCTGCCAGCGTTCTGGAATATCCGTTATGACCTCGTAATGCGATAAACCCTTGAGATTGGTATAACCTGGAGCATACTCGCTCATCCAGCGATCGCTGGCAAAAAGGTAGCGCATTTCTCGATCCAGCATAACAACCGCAGCCGGAGTACGTTCAATAAATCTTTGAAGCGTTTCACTGGCTGACTGCGCTCTTGCCAAAAGCTGTTCTCGCTCTGTCTCAGCTTGCTTTCGATGCGTGATGTCTTGCACAACACCCATCATTCCGAGAACCTGCCCGAACGAGTCGTACTGAGCACGTCCTTTGGCAGCGATCCATCGTTCTGTTCCATCCGGATGAATCACTCGATATTCAATGTCGTAGTCGCTGCGTCCAGCAATCGCTTTTTCAACCTGTAAACCTGCTCGCTCTCGATCGTCTGGATGAAGGAGTTTTTGCATTTGGATCCAGGTCATATAGGGTCCTGGTGGAATGCCAAATATCTCAGCCGCTTGCCCTGACAATGTCACGATGTCGGTTGCTGCGTTCCAACTCCAGTCTCCCAGTTTTGCAGCCGCCAATGCCAAACTTAATTGCTCAGTACTCTCTTTTAATGCTTTTTCCGCTTGTTTGCGCTCGGTAATGTCTGTACAGGTGCCAAACCAGCGAATGACTTGACCTTGCTCATCCAGCATCGGCAGGGCGCGGGTGAGATGCCAACAGTAGCTGCCGTCCGCTCGTTTCAAGCGATGTTCTACGTCATAGCTTGTCTTTTGCTCAGCGGCTTGAGTCCATCGCCTGATGCTGTCGGCGCGATCGTCGGGATGAATAATTTTCTGCCAGCCCAATCCCTGAGTTTGTGCCAGGGTTAGCCCGGTGTAGTCGAACCAGCGAGGGCTGTAATAATCAACCCAACCTTGAGCATCCGCTGTCCAAACCATTTGCGGAATCGATTCTGCGAGAAAGCGAAAACGCTGTTGGTTGGCGATGCGACGCGATCGACCCAACTCCAAATTCGTTGCCACCCGTGCCAGCAGTTCTCTTGCGCTAAAAGGCTTGACCAAATAATCATCGGCTCCTGCTTCCAGTCCCTCAACGGCAGCTTCTTCACCCGCTCGCGCTGAGAGCAGCAAAATGGGAATCTCGCGAGTTTGGGGATCAGCCCGGAGTTGCCGCAGCAGTTCAAAGCCATCGAGCCGGGGCATCATCACATCGGTGAGCACTAAATCCGGCAATTGGGCACGAGCCGCTTCCAGGGCAGCTTGACCATCGGCAACTGCTTCGACCTCATAGTGTTCCCTCAGGAGCCGTTGCAGGTAGTGACGCATATCCGCATTGTCATCGGCTAACAAAATTCGGGCAGAAACACGGGGAGGTAACGCTGCTGAGTCTTCGCGGCGCTCCACAACCCACTCTAGGGCTTCTTCGACATAAGCCGTTGCGCCTGAAGCCGTTGAAGCCTGGGTTCGGACGGATTGAATCTGCTCCGACGGCAGGTGAGCACACCCGATCGGCAATCGCACAACAAAAGTACTTCCTTCCTTCTCCACACTGCTCGCAGTCACCGTTCCCCCATGCAGCTTGACCAATTCCTGCACCAGCGACAGTCCAATGCCCGAACCTTCATAGGAGCGACCCTGCGCCCCGGCAACCCGATGAAATCGTTCAAATAGACGGGGCAGCTCATGAGCCGGAATGCCAGTTCCCGTATCTTGAACGATCAGTTCAATCGCAGCGTCCACCGGATACAGTGACACCGAGATTTGTCCCTCAAAGGTGAACTTGAAGGCGTTAGAGAGCAAGTTAAGGACAATCTTCTCCCACATTTCGCGATCGACATACACGGGTTCAGGCAGCGGAAGACAATTCACGACAAGCTGTAACCCTGCTTTCTCGATCGCCGATCGAAACCCACTAGCGAGATCAGCCGTCAGGCTTGCCAGATCGGTTGCCTCATAAACGGCTTGAATTCGCCCCGCCTCAAGCCGAGAAAAGTCGAGTAATGTGTTGACCAGCTTTAACAAACGCTGGCTGTTGCGATGCGCCACGGCAATTTGTTCTCGTTCGGCGGCAGGCAAATGGTCATTCTGAAGCAAATCCTCTAGCGGATTCAGCATCAAGGTCAGCGGTGTGCGAAACTCGTGGCTGACATTGGAAAAGAAAACCGTTTTTGCCCGATCGATTTCTGCCAGCATTTCGGCGCGGCGGCGTTCTTCTTCATAAGCTTGAGCATTGCGGATCGACACGGAAACCTGTCCAGCCAACAGCTCATAAAACGACTGGTAGCCTTCATCCAGCGCCCGATTCGGACTGATGCCACAAATCAGCACTCCTAGCGGTGCAGCCACATTCGACGACGGAATCGGTAAGGCGATCGCCTGGCTCACGCTTTCGTTCCAAGGTCCGCCAGGAATGGTGGTGTCCCGATCAAGCTCTGAGACGATCGCGGTTTGACCTGCCATCGCTTTTGCTAGAGACCATCGATCCGCTGTTTCTGCCAGTGATTCTGAAAGCAGGACAGCTGTTGGAACAATCGCTAGATTGCCGTTCATCCCCACGCTGCCGCAGAGCTTTAGGGTTTGGTCGTTGAAGTCGCTCAAGTAGATCAGGGCAAAGGGTACATCTAGCAGACAGTCCGCGATCGTCGCCAGAATATCCTGACAGGTTGCATCCACACTACGCGTTTCCCCTGCCTGTGCTGCCAGGTCGCGCTGCAAACGCAACCGTCGCTCTCCTAACACCTGCTGCGTCACTTCGCTACAGACACAGAGCATTCCGCGAATCGTGCCTGCATCATCTTCAACGGCACTGTAGGACAAACTAAAATGAGCTTCCTCGTTGTAGCCGGAGCGGTTCACTGCGAGCATCTGGTCTTCCACCCAGTTGGGAACCCCAGTCGTCATGACTTCGGTAATCATCGGACCGATCACATCCCAGGACTCAGCTTGAGTTTCCCGGATCGATCGTCCCAGCGCATAGGGATGTTTCGTGCCAATCAGATTGATGTAAGCATCGTTGTAAATCTGAATTAGCTCTTGCTCCCACAGCAAGATCATGGGGTAACGCGAGCCTAACAGCGTGCGAACAGTTGATTTCAGGCTTTGCGACCAGGATTCGACAGCCCCCACTGGCGTTTGTGCCCACTCCATTGCCTGCATCCGTGTTCCCATCTCCCCAAACTTGGGGAAGGGACTTGTTCTGTGTCTGTTCATTCGCCGTCCTCCCTCTTCTTCATATTAGGCATTTCGCGGTTCGAGTGGGGAAGCTGGCAGTCCCGTCTCTTCGTAAATGTTATGCTTGCTCCTGCTTGCCGCCGTGCCGCCTGTAATTTCTGCTGTCCCTGTGCGGTTAAAACCACTCCGCGTTTACAACAATTGCGCTTGTCCAGGTCTGTTAAATCTGGCTTGGCTCCAAAGCCTTAGGATGGCGAATTGAGCAAGCAACTGTAAACTATTTGATCCATCTCAACTATCCTTTTAACTTACCGCTTAAATTACTAACTAAGTGGTCTTATATTCCCTGGGCTTTTCAACTGGGCATTGCCATACTAAAAACATCAAGTTCTTCTAGAACCCCTTTTAAGAAAAACGTTTGAGGTCGTCAAGATGTTACGCCACATCATTTTCGCTGCAAACCCCAGCCGTGTTGCCGAAGTCCTTGCCGAACTAATGAATGGACAATTTTTTGAGTTTCCCCTGTTTCATAATGCGTATATTGCGATCGCAGAGAATGCCCACGGTACGTAATTAGCCAGACCCGTATTCTATCGCTGGCGCAGTCTTCCCGTTACAGGGCTTTGTGTGATGAAATCCAAAGGTTTTATCTCTCTCCCCTTCATGAGGTAGAGCCTCTCTACAAACATCCCCAGATCAACCCTGAAAACGAGAAGAGTATCCTGTTCCAAAATCTGGCAGCTGAATCATTGTAAAAGTCTGAGGTTTCATTATGCGTAGCAATTTTCTGGTTTCGGCTTGCTCCACTTTGCTTGTTCTGTCCATCCAGATTGGATGCCAAGCATCTACCTTTGAGAGCCAACCGCGATCGCTTGGGGACGGCACCGTTCGCACTTATGTTGAGTTAGACGACAAGGGCAGCCCTACGGAAGTTGGTGTGATCTTATCCGGCGATGCCCTGTCTAACCTTCCCGATCATGCAGAGGAATATCTGCTGCAACTCCCTCCCGAGGCTTCAACCACTGCCATTACCCACATTGGGTTGGATTGGCGCTCGCATGGTCACGCCCCCGATGAGATTTATCATCTCCCTCATTTTGATGTTCATGCTTATGTCATCTCCCCCCAAGAGCGAGAAGCGATTACGGCAACCGGAGCCAATCTAGAAACGGTGTATGCCACCCCTGCCCCAGAGTTAATTCCAGCGGGGTATGTGTTAGCTCCAGAAAGTGCGGAACCTCGTCAGGGTGCCCATTGGATCGACCCCACCGCAGACGAGTTTCACGGTGTTCCACACGGGTTTGACCACACAATGATTTATGGTTTTTACAACGGGGAAATGGCGTTTGTAGAACCGATGGTGACGATCGACTTTTTACAAAGCCAACAAGAGTTTGAGGGTGCAATCGCGCTTCCTGCCCGTTATGCCAGACCGGGTGCCTATCCGACCGCTTATCGCATTACCTACAACGAAGCTACCGGAGAACACGTTATTGCACTAACTGATTTTACGCGATCGGCCCCAATCAGCCAGGCCCCAAACCATTAAAAGCTGATTTGACGGGATTGATTTTCGACACATTTTGCATCACAGGGTTCACCCTCCTCTAAAATGACTAGAGAATGAGGGTTCCCAAATTGCTTCTCTAGGATCATCAATCCTCTCCTACTGAGCGATCGCCTTCCGCTGCCCCACCCGTGCTGCTTCGCAGATACCGCAAGGGTCGCTTCCTGAGCAGTTTCGGAAATGGCTAATCACCTTACAGAACAAGGGCAAGGGCTTGGGGCAGCGCCAGTTAACACATCCGCTTCAGTCGCCGCTAGTGGCTTTTCGGACTCAATCGATTACCCCAATACGGTCGGTGTGCAAGCGGAACGTTATGCGGCTGCAACTGGGCAAACCTACTCTCAAACGCCTAGCCAAATATATTCTAATCACGTCCCTACCGGGAACTTGCAGCATAATGCCAAACTCACCGGACTCAAAGATGGGCAAAATTTACATCACTTTCTGCGCGATGCGATGTGGCAGATTGAACAAGCCAGAGCTATTCGGTTGCATCTGATTCGGCAACAGATTGGAACTCGACCCATCAGCTTGTGTATTGATAAAACAGGAGATGCCAAGAAGGGCAGCACCACTGACTACGTTGCCAAACAATACATTGGTAATCTGGGTAAAACTGCCAATGGAATCGTCAGTGTCAATGCCTATGCCGTTGTTGATGGCATTACCTATCCCTTGCTGTCCAAGATTTATAAACCTAGAACAATGGTTACATGTTTTTCCAGTGCCTAGACTCAAACGAGCCTTACATCAGTTGATGGATTGGATGGATACCTTCCAGATTCTTTCAATTCCAGACCTGAAAGCAGCTTGATAGGACTTGAAAATCTTCTCCTCTGCGGTAGTAACAAAAGAGGGTTTAAGCTAGAACGGGTTGACGAACATAGTTTGAAGAATTACCTTTAATCGCCTGACTGAATTTGCCATCAATGCTTCGTGGCAAATCGCCTACGATCGTCACTCGCTGGACTCGACGGGGTTGTCCTTCATAGTCGTAAATGGCATAGTGTTGAGTCGATCGATTATCCCAGAAGGCAATATCGCCCACCTGCCACTTCCAGCGCACCGTGTTTTCTAATCGCGTTACATAAGCTTGCAACAGTCGCAGCAAATCCTTCGATTCTGTTTCGGATAGTCCCTGAATGCGCTGGACAAATGCACCGATAAATAACCCTCGCTCACCGGACTCTGGATGCACACGCACAACAGGATGCAATGTCTCGTACACGGTTGAGGTAAAGACTTTTTGATAGTCCTTTAATGCATCAGACACGGTAATTGCAGCTTCAGCGTAGTCATACACATTGCTATGCACTGCCCAAAGTTGATCAGCAAGGGTGCGGAGATGATCGGGTAGATCTTGATAAGCCGCCGCGGTGTTTGCCCAAACAGTATCTCCTCCGACTGGCGGAATCTCTACTGCCCGAAGAATGGAGCCGAGTGGGGGACGATCGACAAAGGTGACATCGGTATGCCATTCATTCGATCGGGTTGCCGTGCGTCCATAGTCGAGATCCAGAACTTCGTGATGTTCGACCAGAGGCGGAAGTGTCGGATGAGCCGTAGTGATTTCACCAAAGCGGCGAGCAAAAGCAATTTGCCCTGCTGCATCCAGCGACTGCCGCCGAAAGAAAATAACTTTGTATTGGATTAATGCCTGACGAATTTCTTGAATTAGAGTATCGCTGAGAGCCGCATTCAGATTAACACCTAGAATTTCTGCACCGATACGTCCAGAGAGCGGAGTGAGATCAAACGTTGTAAAACTCATGATGATTGCTGTAAAACTAAAGAACAGATAGAAGTGGAGCGAATTGTTTATGCTTCAAGTCGTCTCAAGGAGATGAAACAGCGATCGCTTTAATTGTCACTGGATGTACTTAGTAAAAGCCAACGCTAGGGATAGAAAAAAGCCAAGTGTGCAGCTGAGGCTGATAACGAGTAGGGGAACGCTGCTGACGGTTGAGTTTGTCGGCTGCATAAACATTGCCTTATAGTGAAATATTATCTAGCTGGGAATACTTTGCTGTATTCTTCTGAGGGCAAGAAAGCTTCCTTCGTGTCGATCGATTTAGGAATGATTTGTGCTTTATAGAAGATGTCTGCTACCTCTTGCTGCGCCTGCTGAATCTGAGCATCTACAGGCAGCACCTCCCAGCTTCGTCGCTGATACACTTTTTCTAGAATATTGGCATCTACTTTGATTTCTCCAGAAAACTGCTCTGCAACTTGTCGGAAATTCTGTTTTGCCCATTGTCCGTTTTCTTTTGCGGCTGCGAGAATCGTTTTGACAGAATCCGGCTGGTTCTGGGCAAATTGTTGCGAAGCAAGGAAGTAGGCACGTCGCTCACGCCCCAGATTGAGATTGCGAATGGTACCTGTCCCTTCAGCAACAGCAAGAAACGGATCCCAAATCGACCAGGCATCAACATTGCCCTGCTCAAAGGCAGCTCGCGCATCGGCAGGGGGAAGGGAAACGGCTTCAATATCCTTGATACTTATGCCCTGTTCCTCCAGCACTTTCAGCAGCAGGTAATGGGCACTCGATCCTTTCTGAAAGGCTATCCGCTTGCCCTTCAAATCGGCTGCCGTTTGGATTGCGGAATTCCTGGGCACCACAATATCCTGCGTTTGAGAACTCAAAGGCGTGACGCTGACATAGTAAAACTGTCCACCTCCGGCTTGGGCAAAGATTGGTGGAGATTCGCCTACGCCGCCAAAGTCAATTTGGCCTGCATTCATTGCTTCCAGCATGGGTGGACCTGCCGGAAACAGCGACCATTCGATCGCAACCCCCTGTTCTTTGAATTGCTGATCGAGCTTACCC
>NZ_JACJOR010000303.1:0-63020 GCF_014695615.1 Leptolyngbya sp. FACHB-711 | reverse complement strand
AGCCAGGCAAAGCCAGTCTTTAAACGATCGCAATTCAGTCTAGGACGAAAGATAGGGAACAATCTTTTATCGGGCTCCTATTAATTTCTTGCTTATAAAGTTCATTCCTGCCCGCTGTCTTTATTAAGCCAGGTCAGGGGTAGAAACCTGAGGGCTGTCTTCTCCCAGCTTAGGGGAGAACCCCTGCATCCCTCTTACAGTAGATTAATGGTAAATATAGAGTTCGCTTAGTTTTAATCTTTTAATTCTTTCAAAATCCCTAGGACAAAGTATCGTCGACAGGCATTCCTATGGTTAACGCTGCGATTCAAGTTCTTCTTGTCGAGGACGATGAAGATGACTACATCACTACTCGTAGCTTACTGCTCAATCTTCAAGACAAAGAGTGGGAGCTGGAGTGGGCGCAGACGTATGCCGATGCCCTGACGCACATGATCCAGCGTCGTCATGATATTTATTTGGTCAACTATCAGCTTGATACCCACAATGGGCTACATCTGCTGCGGGAAGCGATCGGCAAAGGCTGTGATGCCCCCATCATTCTGCTGGGAAAAGAGGCTGATCGGGCGATCGGTTTGGCAGCGATGCAGGCAGGCGCGGCGGATTATCTAATTAAGGCAGAGCTAAACGAGTGGGTCATTGAGCGATCTATCTGCTACGCGCTACAGCATCACCGCACCCTGGCTCAACTGCAAGCAACGCTGGCGCAAAAAGATCAGTTAGCTCAGGCAATTGCTAGTATCACAACGAGCGTGATGATCACTGATCCCAATCAGCCGGGAAATCCGGTGGTGTTTGTCAATCCTGCCTTTACTGCCCTGACTGGATATTCCAGCGAAGAAGTGTTGGGTACGGGCTGTCACTTTCTTCAGGGAACCGACACCGATCGCACCATTATCAACCAAATCCACATGGCGATCGCTGCACGTCAGTCGATTACCCGCACACTGGTCAATTACCGCAAAGATGGAACGCCTTTCTGGAACGAACTCAGCATTCATCCGGTGTTTAATGACCAGGGGAAACTGAGTCACTTTATTGGCTTCCAGACCGATGTATCTGCCCGAAAGCTGGCAGAAGCCGCCCTCTCTGAGAGCGAAGAGCGCCACACGCTAGCGATTCAGGGAGCTAACGACGGCATCTGGGACTGGAACCTGCAAACAAAACAGGTCTACTTTTCGCCGCGCTGGAAAGCCCTGCTGGGCTATGAGGAATCCGGCATCAGCGATCGGCTAGAGGAATGGTTCGATCGGGTTCATCCCGAAGACCTGTACTGGCTCAAGCGGCAAATCAAGGCTCATGTGAATGGCGTCACGTCTCATTTTGAGTACGAATACCGAATGCAGCATCAAGACGGTCGCTATCGCTGGATGTTGAGCCGAGGGCTGGCATTGCGCGATGCAGCGGGTCAGGCAACACGCATGGCGGGTTTTCAAACTGATACCACCACCTGGAAGCAAGCCGAGGAAAAGCTGGTTCACGATGCGTTTTACGATACGCTGACGGGTTTACCGAATCGAATGCTGCTTACCGAGCGAATGCGTCATGCGATTCAGCTTGCCCAGCGCAACCCTGACTTGATGTTTGCCGTCCTATTTATTGACCTCGATCGCTTTAAAGTAATCAACGACAGCCTGGGGCACATGCTGGGTGATCAGCTTTTGATTGCGATCGCCAATCGCTTTTTGCAGTGCTTACGTCCGATCGACATGGTGGCTCGGCTGGGGGGCGATGAGTTTGTGGTGCTGCTGGAAGAAGTCAAAGACACTGCTACCGTGATTGCGTTTGCCGATCGCATTCAGAGTGAGCTGGCGCAGTCGTTTGACCTAGAGGGGCATGAAGTCTACACGGCTGCCAGCATTGGAATTGCCTTTAGCACCGTTGGCTACGAGCGACCAGAGGACTTGCTGCGCGACGCAGACACAGCAATGTATCGGGCAAAGGCACAGGGACGGGGACGCTACGAGATTTTTCAGCCAGGAATGCACACGAATGCAATGGCATTGCTTCAGCTCGAAACAGACTTGCGGCGGGCGATCGAGCGACAGGAACTCTGCTTGCACTATCAGCCAATCGTCTCGCTGAGAACCTGCCAGATTGTGGGCGTTGAGGCACTGGTGCGATGGCATCATCCGCAGCGTGGGCTAATTTCTCCCAGTGAGTTTATTCCGCTTGCCGAAGAGACCGGGCTGATTGTACCGATCGGAAGCTGGGTGCTACGCGAAGCCTGTCAGCAGGTTCACGAATGGCAGTTGCAGAGCCGCCGAGAAGAGTTGCTGATTGTCCATGTCAATTTGTCCGGCAGACACTTTAGCTCCGGCATTGCTGAGGAAGTTCGTCAAGTGCTGCAAGATACCCAGCTTCTGCCGCAGCAGCTCAAGCTAGAGATTACCGAAACGGTGTTGATGGAAAACGCAGAATCGGCGATTAAAACGCTCAACCAGCTGCGACAACTCGGCGTTCAGCTTGCGATCGATGACTTTGGCACAGGCTACTCGTCGCTCAGCTACCTGCACCGCTTACCCATTGATACTTTGAAAATCGATCGCTCCTTTACCAGCAAAATCGATTTTGACGGCGAGCAGTTGGCGATCGTCCGTACCATTATTACCCTTGCTTGGAATGTAGGCATGGAAGTGATTGCAGAAGGCATCGAAACCCCAAAACAGCTTGCCCAACTCCGGGCACTGCACTGTGAATATGGACAGGGCTACTTTTTCGCAAAGCCTTTTGCCTCTTTGCTGACGGGGCTACCAACAATTGAGAACTGTAGCTGATGAAAACTGTAGCCGATTGTCCATGCCTTGAATAGGGCAGATCACCTGATCAAAGTCATTAGAAAATCTGCAAGTTCCTGAGTTGCACCGATTGGTCGTGCCAGTTTAAACCGCACCTCAGGGAACTGCTGGGAAAACCGCTGCACCTGCTGTTCGATCGCATCAGTGATGCCCCCCTCAAACAAAAAGTAGGGCAAAATCTGAATTGCTCGACAGCCCTGTTTGATCTGGCTCATCACTTGGCTTTCTAAATCGGGAGCCACTGACCAGAAAGCAGGCGTTGCCTCAATCTGAGCCGCAATCTCAACGATCGCGTGATTTGCCGCCATGCGCCGACTCCCGTGCGCCAGCAAAATTTTCCCTGCCAGGGATGCGCCAATCTCATCAACGGGATGGATCAGCAGCTTCCAGAAATCCCGGTATTGACCCGCATAGGGCAAAATTTCGATCGCCAGATTCGGCTCTTGCACCGGGTCAAAGCTCTCCCGCAGGGCTAAACGCGCCAGGTTCACTTCTGCCGGAATGTCTTCCATGACGTGAACGCCCGCCAGCAAAAACAGCGGCAGAATTTGCACACGGGTCTTTCCGCGATCGGCGGCAAGCTGGGCAAAGCGAAGAATCTGCTGATGCAGCGGATCGGGAGCAAGTTCAAGCTGACCTGTGCCAATCAGCGACGGAGATGCCGTTCCCCGATCGCCGTCATCAGCCATAAGCTTGACCAGATGATCCAGCGCAATTTGCGGACGCGGATCGCGGCTTCCGTGCGTCACCAGCAGACAGGCGGAGTCAGAGAAATCAAGCTTCACAGGTTAAAACTTGCCATCCAGCGCAGGAATACAGCGTTCGCATAGCAATGAATGCAGCGAGGATTTGCCGACCTGAAGCGAGTAGTTCCAGCAGCGATCGCACTTTTGCCCGTCTGCGTCCGTTACGCCAATCCCTAGCCCGTCGGTCTGCGACTGATATTTCAGCTCTGCCAGCGGTGCGGGTGCCTCCAGCAGTTCCACCTGGGAGGTAATCAGCAGATAGCGTAGTTCATCAACATAATTCCGGTTCTTGGATTTAGTTTGACAAGGATTAGAGCGCAGAAATTCTACGTAATTGTTCGAGAGGTGGGAGGGAAGGTGAAATTCATGCTCATTAGAAAGATACTCATCACGTAAATAGATGATCCCTCTCCTAGTAATTTGGATCAATCCATTCGTGAGTGATATCAAACCCTGGCTTGCTAAACTTTCGTAAGCTAAAGCTTCCCTTTTATCCAGTCCGGCTAGTCCTCGCGTAGGAAGTGGAAACTGATAACCGGGGTAGCCCAGCACATTAAGCAGGACTGTTATTTCCTGTTCACTAGGCTCTGCAACTGGTGGTAGTGGATTGAACTCTTCCATCTGCTGGCGTAACTCCAGGTCAGGAACGTACAGCATCACTTTGGCTTCCAGTGAGGAACCGATCGCCTTATCCGCTCGAGCCTTTTCCAGCACCCGGTTGACTTCATCGCGAATCTGGCGCAACTGCTCCCACTTGCCTGCAAGTTCTGGTCGTTTCCAGGCGTTGTCGATTTGCACCCAGCCGGACTCAAATACCGATTGGTACGGAGTTGGATAGGGAATCGCCTGCCAGATGTCTTCGGCTAAGTGAGATAGAACCGGAGCAATCGATCGGGCGAGGTTTTCCAGGGCGATCGCCAGCACGGTTTGACAGCTTTGGCGACGCGACGAATTGGCTGCGCTGATGTAGAGCCGATCTTTGGCGATGTCCAGATAAAAGTTCGACAAATCGACGACGCAGAAATTCTGCACAGTCTGGAAGAAGCGATAAAACTGATAGGTATCGTAAGCGTCGGTGACTTCGGCAAATACCTCGGTCATGCGGTGCAGCAGATAGCGATCGAGTTCGGGAAGCTGATCGTAAGGAACCGCATCCTTTGCCGGGTTGAAATCGTGCAGGTTGCCCAGCAAAAACCGCGCGGTGTTGCGGATCTTGCGGTAGACATCCGCCATTTGCTTCAGGATGTTTTTGCTCACCGCCACGTCCGAGGAATAGTCTACCGACGACACCCACAGTCGCAGCACGTCTGCGCCGTAGGGAGGCTCCTCTTTCTGGTTTTTGCCGCCCTCGATCACGATCGCCGGATCGATGACATTCCCCAGCGATTTGCTCATTTTGCGTCCCTGCTCATCGAGCGTAAAGCCGTGGGTCAGGACGGTTTTATAGGGCGCGGTGCCATTCACTGCCACGCTCGTCAGCAAACTGGACTGGAACCAGCCTCGGTGCTGGTCAGAGCCTTCCAGGTAGATATCCACCGGGTAGCCCAGTCCTCGCGCTTTTGCCACTGCCGCCCAGGAAGAGCCGGAGTCGAACCAGACATCCATTGTGTCCATCCCTTTGCGGTAGGTGCGTCCGTTGTTGCGGTACGCTTGCGGCAATAGCTCCTCGATCGGCAGTTCCCACCAGGCATCCGAGCCTTTTTCGGCGAAGATCTTCTGGATGTAGTCGATCGTCTCCGCGTTCAATAACGGCTCATTGGTTTCCTCGTCATAGAACACCGGAATCGGTACGCCCCAGCTTCTTTGCCGCGAGATACACCAGTCCGATCGCTCCGAGACCATTGCTGTGATGCGGTTTTCGCCCTGTTCGGGAATCCATTTGACTTCGGCGATCGATCGCATTGCCTCTTCACGGAAGCCGTCTACCGAAGCAAACCACTGTTCCGTAGCGCGATAAATCACGGGCTTTTTGGTGCGCCAGTCGTAGGGATAGCGGTGGGCGTAGGTTTCTTCTTTCAGCAGTGCATGGGCATCGCTCAATGCCTGGATAATGGCTTCATTTGCGTCTTTCAGAACATTGAGTCCCTGAAACTGTCCCGCCTCGGCGGTAAAGTTGCCGACATCATCGACCGGAGACAGCACAGGCAGACCATATCGCTGACCCACGATAAAGTCGTCCATTCCGTGACCGGGAGCCGTATGCACCAACCCTGTACCCGATTCCGTCGTGATGTAGTCGCCGCCGACCACGATCGGACTGGTGCGATCGAACAAAGGATGCTGATAGCTAGAAAACTCCAGAGCTCTGCCGCTCAAAGTCGCCTTCACCGTTAGTTCGGTTTCAAACAGCTTCGAGAGGCGTTCGACCAGTTCGGTCGCGACGATCAGATATTTCACGGGCAATTTGTCATCGGCAGCTTCGACGATCGAATATTTCAGATCGCCATTCACCGCGACTGCCAGGTTCGCCGGAATTGTCCAGGGCGTCGTCGTCCAGACTGCCACGCCCAATTGCGGCAAATAGGGTGCAAATTCTGCTGCGCTGTCCGCCAGGCTAACGACGCGAAACGCTGCATAAACGCTGCGGGACGTGTGACCTTCGGGATATTCCAGCTCCGCTTCTGCCAGTGCTGTCTGAGAACTCGGACTCCAGTACACCGGCTTCAAGCCCCGGTAGATGTAGCCCTTGAGTGCCATTTGTCCAAATACACTAATCTGCGCTGCTTCATAGTCGGGCGTCAGCGTCAGATAGGGATGCTCCCAGTCTCCCCACACACCGTAACGCTGGAAGCCTTTTGCCTGCGCTTGCTGCTGCTCAATCGCCCAGGTTTTTGCCCGCTTGCGAAGTTCGATCGGGGTGAGGTGCGATCGAACTTCGGGCTTCATCGCTTGCAGCACTTTCAGTTCGATCGGTAGCCCGTGGCAGTCCCAGCCGGGAACGTAGCGCACCTTGCGACCGCGCAAAAGCTGATATTTATTAATCGTGTCTTTCAGAATCTTATTGAGCGCGTGCCCGATGTGGAGCGAGCCGTTTGCATAAGGAGGACCGTCGTGCAGAATGAAGGGTTCGCCCGGATTGCGCTCTGACAGCGTTTCGTAAATTTGATGCTTTGCCCAAAACTGCTGAAGTTCGGGTTCGCGCTTGGTGGCGTTTGCCCGCATATCAAATTTTGTTTGCGGCAAATTAACCGTGTCTTTGTAGCTTCCGGGTTCTGTCACTGTCACAGCAAATTCTGAGTAATGCGATAGGGATAGTCACGATTGTATCGAATCATGCTCGATCGCGGCTGGTTTTGGGCATGGTGAGTCTGTCACCGAGTAAGTTAATTTAGATTCGGTCTCTTGCTCCCGGCATATTCTGCGGTTTTATGCTGCCTTTTTTTATGCTTCCTTTTAAAGGCTCAAACGATTGCTTCCCAGTCTCCCAAAGGGGTAGTCGTCCCTTTCCAAATCTTTCAGCCCCGTCTGCTGCTTTTCCCCAGACCGCTTTCCAGGAATCGTTCCAGGCTGCTGCTCAGGCTGTGCCCCTGGCTCGTACTCAGCGACGGGCAACCCAACAGCGCATCTCCTCGTCGGGGAAAGCGAATTCCTTGCGATCGGCTCAGCGACGCCGGGGCGTTCTAAAGCAGGGCGATCGATTTAGCTTTGGGCTGTCATCGTTTATTGACGAATACGAACTGCGCGGCATTCAGCCCGGACAGCAGATTGAAATTAATCTCAAATCAAACCAATTTGATGCCTATCTCGAACTGCGGGACGTTCGTTCTGGACGGGCACTGCTGTATGGCGAAAGCATCGATGCCTTTAACTCCGATGCGCGGCTGGTGTTTACGGCTCAGCCTGGAGTGCGTTATCGGGTGCGCGTCAGTGTGTCTCCAAACCCCGTTTCCGGATCGCGGGGCGAAGGACGATACAGCCTGCGAACCCAGAAGATTTCACCTGTTTCCGGTTTTAACTTTTTCTATGGCTACGGCTTAGTGAATGCAGCGGCGGCAGTGGCTCAAGTCGTTGGGCAACCCGTGCCGATCGCCAAACTCACAAACAGCCCGAACTGGGGCACCAATGCGATCGGGGCAGCCGCACCCTGGGCAAAAGGCTTTGAAGGACAGGATGTGGTGGTGGCAGTGCTGGATACCGGAGTCGATTATCAGCATCCAGAGCTGGCGCAAAACCTGTGGAGAAATGCAAACGAGATTCCCGCAAACGGGATCGATGACGACCAGAATGGCTTTATTGATGATGTCAACGGCTGGGATTTTGCCGCCCAGGACAATGACCCAAACGACTCTGATGGTCACGGAACTGCCGTTGCCGGAATTATTGCCGCTTCAGCAACTGCTCAGGCAAAAGGCACTGCATCCCGTGCTCGCCTTATGCCCGTACGCGTCCTGAGCGACAACGAAGAAACTGAAGACAGTGACGCAGTCGCCCAAGGCATTCGCTACGCCATCCGCAACGGGGCAAAGGTAATCAACATGAGCCTTAGCTCTTCACAAGGCAGCTCACTGTTCCAGCCATTGTCCGAAAATATCGCTGCCCTGCAAGAAGCGGCTCAAGCAGGCGTGACCGTGATTTTTGCAGCCGGAAACGATCGCCAAACCTACGGCGCACTGCGTCCCCTGGAGCCTGCATACACTGCTCTTCAGGGATTGGGCATTGCCGTTGGTGCAGTCGATCGAAACCGCCAGCTTGCAGATTTCTCGAATCCCGCAGGCAACCGCCGCATGCCCTTTGTGGTGGCTCCCGGTGTTGATATCTTCTCAACCGATCGCGGCAACAGTCACCGTTCAGATAATAGCGGCACGTCCTTTGCAGCTCCCTTTGTTTCTGGTATCGCCGCCCTGATGCTGAGCGCAAATCCCACCCTCACCCCCGCCCAAATCGCCAGCACCCTCACGACAACCGCCACAACCCAGGGACTTAACCTCTCTCTGTAGGAGTTTGGAAGAGAGTTGAGGGAGCCAAAGGAGCTTAGGAAGAAGGAGCTTAGGAAATTGAAGGGAGTTGAAGCAAACCCTACCCCTGGCTCTCCTGGCTCTCCTGCCCCACCTCACCCCCTCATCTCCCCCAATCAAAAAACTTTCCTCAACTTCCCCCCCTTCCCCCTTAGAATTAACCAGGCGTGAAGAGCCGCCCGCGATCGGCAAAGCAGGAAACATGGTCGGAAGAATTACGAGTGAGGGCGATCGGGCGATGCGCTCTGATGTTGCCCGTCGGCTTTTTGGGTTAACCGGGAAAGGAATCACGATCGGCATTATTTCCGACAGCTTTAATGTCTTGGGAGGTGCAGGAAGAGATGTGCGAGGCGGTGACTTACCGGGAAAGGGCAATCCGTTTGGCTTGAGGCAGCGCGTGAAAGTGCTGAGAGACGATCGAGTGGGCATCGACGAAGGGCGGGCGATGGCGCAGATTGTGCACGACGTTGCGCCGGGGGCAAAGCTGCTGTTTCATCGATCGGGCATAACCGAAACAGAATTTGCAGGCGCGATTCGACGGCTGGCACAGGCAGGAGCCGATGTAATCGTAGACGATATTGGCTATTCGACTGCGCTATTGCTGCAAGACGGCATTGCGGCTCAGGCGGTGGATGAGGTGGCAGGTCAGGGAGTGCTGTATTTTTCTGCCGCAGGTAACGATGGTAACCGATCGTATGAAAGTCCTTTTATTCCCAGCAGCACATTTGACTTTCGCGGCACAACCTATACGGCTCATGATTTTGCGGCTGGAGCTCCTGCCCCAGCGGAACCAGATTTGTTTCAAGACATTAAAATTTCTGGCTTTAATCCGATCGGGCTGTTGTTGAACTGGGATCAGCCTGCCGGACGAATCAGCTCCGATATCGAACTCTTTTTGCTTGATCGTCCCCTCCCTCCCGGTCAGGGTTCCAGCATTCTGGCGCAGGGCGTTCTGCCTAGCTTGGGACTGATAGATCCTGCGCTGCAAAACAATCCGGGAAAGCTGCTGGTCTATCAAAATCAGCAGTCGATGCCCCAAACGGGTTACCTGATGCTTGCCCTCCGTACGTCTGCCAGTTTGCCCTTTCCGTCTTTGATGAAGTGGATCAGCGTTGCGAACGGGGGAGACAGCGACACCGCTTACCAGTACGTCAACGATCAGCCAAACGCAGCCGGAGGATCAACCGTTTATGGACACCCGAATGCGGCAGGTGCGATCGCCGTTGGTTCTGCCTTTTATCGCCGGACACCTGCATTTGGGGTGAATCCTCCCCTGTTAGACAAGGACTCAAGCCGGGGGGGGTCGCCAATTTTGCTGAGTCCGGCAGGCGATCGATTGCCCGCAAGCCAGGCGCGGCTCAAACCAGAAATTGTGGGTCCAAACGGGGTTTCAACAACTGTATTTGGGTTTGCGCCCTTTTTCGGCACTTCGGCAGCAGCTCCCCATCTGGCGGCAGTCGCGGCACTGATGCTGCAACGCGCTGGGGGCAGAAAGAGCCTGACCCTGTCTCGAACCATTACAGACCTGCAACAAACGGCAATCCAGATCGCTGCGGTTCCGGGTCTGAATCCACAAGTGGGCTTTGTGCAGGCAGAAGCGGCAGTGCTGAGCGCGTTTCAGTTTCGACAGGCTGGCTCAACCCGATCGGACACCCTGCAAGGCACAATTCAGGCAGACAATTTGCTCGGATTAGAGGGATCCGACCGACTGTTGGGCAACAAGGGGTTTGATTGGCTCAATGGCAATGCGGGAGTCGATCGCCTGCGAGGGCAGCAGGGCAATGATCTTTTGACCGGGGGCACAGGAGCCGATCGCTTGGAAGGTGGAGCAGGCAACGATACGCTTATTGGCGGCATGAGTCGGGATGTTTTGCTGGGCGGCAGAGGAGCTGATCTGCTGTGGGGTGGCGCAGGTCGCAATCGCCTAATCGATGAGCAGGGCAAAAATACTTTTGTGCTGAGTCGAGGCGGATTTGCCAGAATTACCGACTTCCAGCCGGGACGCGATCGTCTGGGGCTAGCCGACATTCCCTTTGCCCGTCTGACGATTCGCCAGCAGGAACAGGACAGCCTGATTCAGCTCGGACGCAAAACGCTGGCAAGCCTGGAGGAGATCGACGCGACGCTCCTGATCCGAAAGACTTTCCTGGCGGTAAATTTGCCAGAAGCGATCGGGTAATTTCTTTTGGGAAATGCTTTGAAATTCCTTATTTTGAGATTCCTAACAAAGCCGATTTGATCAATCGAGATCAGGTCTACGAATGGCATCAAACGATCGCCGAGGTCGCTTGACTGCATCGGGAATCGATTCGATCGAGCCGTCGATTGTTTCCATTTCCGGGTCGCTGTCAAAGTCCAGATCGCTCCATTCGGCAGCCAGCTCAGGCTGGGGAGAGCTATCGACTTCGATCCGAACAGTGGCGATTTCGGGAGAGCTGGAATTTCTGTCTCTGCTAGAATCCATGTCTTTAGAGGGGGAACTGACAGGGAAGCTACTTTGAGGAGGAAAGACCGTCTGGGGAGGAAAGACAGAGGGCTGAACCGCTGCGGCAGGAGAAGAGGAAGACGGAGCGGAATTTTGGGGAGGCTGAATGGTTTCGCTGACTGTTGTACTCATCAGAGCCCCAATCCAGATTCGTAGCCGATCGAGGGCAGAGACCGTATTTTCAACCAAGCGATCGAGGTTGACTAGAACCGAGGAAGGCTCGGAATTTTGGCGCAGCCGCAACCGATACTGAGCAATTCGCGCTTTGATCACATCCGCCGGGGCAATTGGAGAAGCAGAACTGGGCGATAAGCTATTGCTTGGATGAGAAGGTTTTGCCTGTCCTGAAGTTTCTATTCTTGAAGTTTCAACCAGGCGCAGCTTCAGGGTTTGCCAGCCAAACCAGCCGATCAGAGAAACGCTAGCAACCTGCCCCAGCAGCACCCCGCCTGTCATTCGTCCTGCACACACCCACAGCACCAGCCCGTAAAACAGCCCTACACCGCTCCAGATCAGGTCGTATTTGCGATGGACTTCCGGCAACAAGAAAGCAGCGAGATACAAACTCAGGCTTCCCAAAGCGACTGCGATCGCCAGAATATAGGCAAGCATTTTTTTCTCCGATTTCAGGCACTCTCCGATCGAGCTTACTCTACCGTACTTGCTTTATGCTTGTCTTGCTTATCGTTATCGCAAATCACCCTGATGAGCCACCGCTCTGGAGGAAGACTGCTTTACAAAAAATCATGTATTACATTACATTAATAAATCTATCTATTTCGGTTTTGATTCAGTCTGTGCTGTTGTTATCTCTACAACTTTCAGCTTAACCTCACCTAATTGATTGAGCTATGCTATTTTTCACTGCTCTCTGTACCACCATCGGAGCCGCGCTTCTGTCCGACCGGGTAGTTCACAGCTTTCCTGAAGTTGCTGTTGGCTGCCTCTCGATCGCTCTTTTGGCACTGGTGATCACGCTTGTTTCTGCTCCCTGGCAAGTTCAGCTTTTGCTAGCGGTTGCGGCGATCGTGTCTTACCGTTCGCTCAATCAGGTTAGCGGATAGGCGCAGCGTTGATTCGCTTTGGCGGGCTGAACTTGCCAGAGGGAAAGACTCATTTCAGTTGGCACAAGCGGCTGAGGCTGGTAGCGATTCCTGAGCATAATGCCCTGCTGCTGAAAAAGTTGCTTTAAGGGCGCAGACGGGTTAAACAAAAACGTGGTTTGACAGGAATTTGCCCAGGTCAAGACGGTCTCAGCAGGCGCGATTCGTATCTGAACTTCGGGCTTGAGCAAATGGCTGATCGATAGCAGATCCATCACTTGGGACGCTTCTGCCAGCACCAGGGGCGCATTTGCCTGGTTGATCACTGCTGCGATCGCTGGATTGCTGAGACTGCGCGTTTTGTGATAGCGGGAAGGCTGCTGAAGCTGAAACAAACATGAACAAATGCTGATCGCAATTAACCCCACTAAAACACCCGACCAGAATCGCTGTCGGAACGGATGCTTGAATAAGTCAGGAATGCGATCGGACAGGAAAAAGGCGATCGTTAGCAGAACGCCCAGAAGCACGGGCATCATATAGCGCGGAGCCGTCGAAAGCCGCCCGTTTGCGAATAAATCAAACACAATGAGAGGAACGGGAAGGGCAGCCCAAAAGACCACGACAAACAGCCAGACTTTTCGAGGCGTTTTTTGAATTAGCTCCCGCAGCGCAAAGCCCATTAGCCCCACTAAAGCAGCGGCGATCGTTACCTGGGCCATTCCTACAATCGGTGGATTGAGTACGACAGGAACATCAAAAAATAGCACTGCCAGCGTATAAATCCAGGTTGCGAGCATTGGCAGCAGTCCCAACGGCAGCCGCGTCCAGGTAGTGTTGTCGTGTAGGGTGGTCAACTGGGAAAGGATCACCCCAACCCAGGGAGAAAATAGCAGTATTGCCCCGATCGCCGCTCTAATCCACCAAAGCCGTTGCTTGCCCCAGCAGAGGGAAACATAAATTCCCTGTCCCCCCAACACCAACAGCGACAGCAGCGATGTATAAAGTCCGATCGCAGCAGCGACAGCATACAGCAGCCAATCTTTACGCTGTTGCGTTCGCACTGCCCTTAGTAACGTCGCTCCCATCAAGAGCAGCGTCAAACTCCACAAGCTATAGGGACGCGCTTCCTGAGCATATGCTACAAAAAACGGCGACACCGACAGCAGTATCACCCCGATCCAGCTCGTGCGACGCGAATGAAACAGCTCTTCGCACAGCCAGAACAGCACCGGCAGAGACAGCAGACTGAACAACACCGAGAGCGATCGAATCTGAGCGATGCCATTGCCGGTCAGCTGCAGCCAGAACCGGGCGAGGAGGAAGTACAGAGGAGCGTGTTCAGGGCTATGGTAAAGAGCGGCAAGGGTGGCAGACCAGGGAAGGGCAGGATGAAGCTGTTGGACATCCAGGAGGTGCTGCACGGTAAGCAGTTGTCCGGTGGCAAGCTGCTGGGTGAGCAGTGCTTTGGTGGTTCCGGCAATGCGAATCGAAGTGGCAACTTCATCCACCCAGTACACTTTGGCTTCCAGGTTTGCCCACCGAAAAGAAACGCCGAGTATCAGCACAACGAGCAGCCCGATTACCCCAAAGGGGGAACTGCTTCGCATTGCTTCTGCAATCCAAATTCCTTGTTGTTTCTTTTTCTGCTGCAACCGATCGTCCCCGGCAGGAAACTGCTTTGCATCGCCCATAACCCTTGCTCGATCGCGAACTTTGACACCCACTCCTGAGGAGGTACTTTATCAGGTTATTGCGCCTGCTGTGGACGCGCATATTTCTGGATAAATTGCTGAATCGCTTGCCAGTAAATTCGATCGCCGACCCGTGAGACATCGTTGTGCGTTGCGCCAGGAATCAGCAATAGCTGCTTGGGCTGAGGGGCAGCCTCGTAAAGGCTCTGGCTTATAACGGTGGGAACGGTGCGATCAGCAGTGCCGTGAATCAGCAAAATTGGAGACCGAAGCGATCGAACTTTCGTGAGTGAATCAAAGGATTGCGTCAGCAGCCAGTCGACCGGCAAAAAACGTGAATAGCCTCCTACATCTGCCATTTGTCGCATCGACGAAAACGTACTTTCAACAATGATTCCCCCCAGCGTCGACTGACGGCTTGCCAGATCGATCGCCACCGCGCCCCCGATTGATTGTCCAAACAAGAAAATGCGATCGGGCGAAATCTGGCGTGTTTGAGTGAGATAGTTCCAGCTAGCGATCGCATCTTCATAAACGCTTGCCTCCGAGGGAAACCCGCCTGTACTCGCCCCATAGCCGCGATAGTCGATCAGCAGCACCGCTGACCCCATCTGATGAAACTGTGCCGCCCGATTCACCAAATCACCAATATTGCTGCCATTTCCGTGAAAATAAAGCAACACAGGCGCATTTGGCTGCCTTGCCGGAATCCACCACCCGGTAACGGTTCCTTTAGGGTTTCGCTCTGCGCTAATCGCATTCTCGATCGGTAACTCGACGGTTTCATAAGCCAGGTTCACGGTCGCAGGAGTGGCATCAAGCGATCGGGGTGGAAAGAAAATTAGCCGAGTTTGCCCAAAATACAAAGCCAGACAGAACCCGGCATACAGCAGCAAAATCACCAGCCCTAAAGAGCGCAGCAGCGACAGGAATTTCAGGAGCACCATGCGATCGTCCATCAATCGTTTAATTGTTCATTAATAGTCGTTTGCAGTCATTTGCAGTCATTTGCAGTCGTTCAATTGTAGAAGCACGCTGGCGATCGGAATTTAGAATAACGCTAAGCAGGCAGGGCAGCATTCCCTAAATTAACGTTCCACCCCCAACCGAGATTCGCGGGCAATAAATTCATCGCTTTTGCTAGAGACTTTTCGGTTAGGGCATTCTGAAAGTAGGATGGAGTCGATTACCTCGAAGAGAGAACAGCGAAGCGATCGCAGGATACGGGGTGAAGAAGTCCAGGATGCAGAAGTCCAGGATGCAGAAACAGCGCAAGGCGCATTTTTCAGGGAGTTAGGGGGAAAAGACAATGACTGAGCTACTGGAAAGCGACAAACTCAAAGCCAAAAATCAAATTCTGCATTTGCTCAAGCTGCATGGACCGCAAACTGCCGCCGTTTTAGCCGCTCAGCTTCAGGTGTCTGCAATGGCAATTCGGCAACACCTCCAGACATTGCAGGCAGATAACCTGGTTACTTATCAAGAAGAACGCCGTCCGGTTGGTCGCCCGATCAAGCAGTGGCAGCTCACCGAAAAGGCAGCAAAACGCTTTCCCGATAATCATGCCGAACTGCTGGTGAATGTTCTGCAGGGCGTTGAGCAGCTTTTTGGTCAGGACGGACTGGACGCTTTGCTTGCCAAACGCACCCAACAGCAAATCGACAACTATCAGGCACAGCTTCCCGAAGATGGCTGGCAGGCGCAAGTGAAGACGATCGCTCAACTTCGTGCCCAGGAAGGCTATATGGCAGAAGTTGTGCAGGAAGCGGAAGACGCAGTGCTGCTAATCGAAAATCACTGTGCAATTCACTCGGCAGCCCGGACATGCAGCCAGATTTGTGCTTCAGAGCTACAGGTTTTTTCGGCACTGCTGGGATCAGACGTGAAAATTGAGCGAGTTGAGCATCTGATTGCCGGCGATCGTCGCTGTGCCTATCGTATCTCGTCCGCAGAATAGACTTTCTGAAGCCCCCTATAACGAATCAACGCGGTGCAGTGACTCAATCAGCTCCTCGATCTCTTCATCGTCCTGGCACTGCTTCACCTGCGATCGAAACCACGTCAACTCTTCTGGCTCAATCTCCTGCGACTGATAAACCAGCAGCGTGCCTGCCAGGCGTGCCAGCGTAATCGGTTCCCAGGCAATGTGATCTAGCAGTCCCAAAGCATCTTGATAAAGCTGCTGCGCTTCGGCTTCGTCGATCGGCTGTCCCAAGTCGGTGGCGATCGCCTGTAAGCTGTCTTGGATCGTTAATTGCAGTTCGGAGTCTGGAGCAGAAAAGTGAGTCATGGGGCTTGGGAATGGATTTCAGATTTTCATGCACCTTCCATCATGCCGCGAACCCGGAGTGTTCAGGGCTTGGCGTAGCACGTTCCACAAGCCGATTACCCCATCGGGAGAACTGCTTCACATCGCCCAATCGCCAGCCCTAACCCCCCTTCAACCTGCAATCCCGCAATACAATAAAATTGTTAAGAAAATGTCACAAAAATGAAGGCTTGATCTCAATGAGTTTGTTTTTTGCGGCGATCGGAATTGTCCTGTTCCTGCTGATCCTGGGGATAGGGGTTTATCTCCTAACGGCTCGCCGCTATCAATCTGCTGATTCGGTCGCTCATTCCTACGATGAATGGACTGAAGACGGCATTCTAGAGTTCTACTGGGGCGAGCATATTCACCTGGGACATTACGGTTCGCCGCCAAAACGCAAGGATTTTCTGGAGGCAAAAGCAGACTTTGTGCATGAAATGGTGCGCTGGGGCGGCTTAGATCGGTTGCCTGCGGGCACAACGGTGCTAGATGTGGGTTGTGGCATTGGCGGCAGCAGCCGCATTTTGGCGCGAGACTACGGGTTTGCTGTCACCGGAGTGACCATCAGCCCTCAGCAGGTGAAACGTGCTCAGGAGCTCACGCCCGCCGATTTAAATGTGCAGTTTCAGGTGGATGATGCAATGGCACTGTCGTTTCCCGATGCCCGTTTTGATGTGGTTTGGTCGATCGAAGCCGGACCCCATATGCCTGACAAAGCCATTTTCGCCAAAGAACTCATGCGGGTTGTCAAGCCGGGAGGCATCATGGTTATGGCAGATTGGAACCAGCGAGACGATCGCCAGAAGCCGCTTAATTTCTGGGAAAGACCCGTGATGCGCCAACTCCTGGATCAGTGGTCGCACCCGGCATTCTCCAGCATTGAAGGCTTTGCTGAACTTTTGCAAGCAACCAGGTTAGTTGAAGGCGAAGTCGTCACTGCCAACTGGACAGAACCTACCCTTCCTTCCTGGCTGGATTCGATCTGGCAGGGTATTGCTCGACCGGCAGGACTGGTGCGGTTTGGTCCATCGGGCTTGATTAAATCGCTGCGAGAAGTGCCAACACTGCTGCTGATGCGGCTTGCCTTTGGTACAGGTCTTTGCCGTTTTGGGATGTTTCGGGCAGTGCGATCCGAAGCAGTTCCCCCGTTAGGGTAATCGAACGGACAGCCCCAGAAGCCGGAAACCCGTTCAACCCAGCCAGCTCAGGTTTGCCGATTCGCGAGCAATGCCCTATCCTTGATATCGCTGACGCTGAAAGGCATAAAAAGGCAAAACCACCTTCTGTCGCCGAACTGGATCAATTTGCTCCCAGTCGATCGTTTCTCCCTGAACATACTGCTGAGCGAATCCGGTTAGCTCCTGCACGATCGCTTCCCCGCCTTTCTCGATTAAATTGTTTTGGCTCGCCGCACTGCTCTGGAAGAAACCCATTACAGATTGACCCGATCGCCATGCCGTCAGTTTTGCCTGAAGGTCAGAACTTGAAGTCATCACCACGGCTATCCGGTGAGCAAAATGCGATCGTCCGGTGTAGGCAGTAAAGCAAAGGTCGGCGATCGATTGTTCAGGATGATGGCTCAGGTGAACGATGTAGCGATCGACTAGCTGATGCAGGGCAGTTTCGCTGCGGGCAGAGAGGGTAAACAGATGTTGGGTTGGAACCGGGGCAGGCTGAGGGCGATCGCTCACGGGTGGGTCTGCGATCACAATATGGGCATTGCTGCCGTTAAACCCAAAGGCACTGATTCCGGCGGTTCTGGGCTGATTGAGGGGCTGGTCTTGCCTTGTCCAGGAAACGGGATCGATCGGCACTTTCACCGGGAGCCGTTGCCAGTCGATGTGGGGATTGGGGGTTTGGAAATGCAGATTGGGCGGAATTTCTCCATGCTGAAGTGCCAGCACGGTTTTGATAAGTCCGGCAATTCCGGCGGCAGCTTCCAGGTGTCCAATATTCGTTTTGACCGAGCCGAGCCAGAGTGGAGCCGATCGATCCTGCCCAAAAACTTCCGCGATCGCATTCACTTCGATGGGATCTCCGATCGCCGTTCCGGTTCCGTGGGCTTCAAGGTAACTGACCTGCTCGGGCGGAATCCGGCTATTGCTTAACGCCTGACGAATGGCTGCCTGCTGGGCAATGCTGCTGGGAACGGTTAAGCCGCTGGTGCGCCCGTCGTGGTTGGTGGCTGATCCTAAAATTACGGCATCAATGCGATCGCCCGCTGCTACTGCATCCCGGTAGCGTTTTAGCACAATCAAGCCGCAGCCTTCTGCCCGCACAAAGCCGTTTGCTGCCGCGTCGAAACTTTTACAGCGATCGTCGGGGGAAAGCATTCGCGCCTTAGAAAAATTGATGTTGGTTTCGGGGGTAAGAATCCGATTGACGCCGCCTGCCAATGCCACCGAACATTCCCCCTGCCGCAAACTTTGACAGGCGAGATGAACCGCCGTGAGTGACGAAGCGCAGGCTGTATCGATCGATAAACTCGGTCCTGTCCAGCCCAGCAAATAGGCAAGCCGCCCGGATGCGGTGCTATGGGTATTGCCGGTGGTGAGATAAGCGTCGATCTGAGCCCGATCGCGGCTGAGCAACTGCTGCCAATAGTCAATGCTGCAAATGCCGACAAACACGCCGCCCTGAGTTCCAATCAGATGATCGGCTGACAGTCCGGCGGATTCCAGTGCCTCCCAGCCCACTTCGAGCAAAAGCCGCTGCTGCGGGTCGAGGCTGATCGCTTCGCGGGGGGCAATCCGAAAGAAGGGCGCGTCAAAGTCGTACGGGTGGGGCACAAAGCCGCCTTCACGGGTGTAGAGCTTACCGGGAGCCTGCGGGTCAGTGCTGTAAAGATCATCAGTTTGCCAGCGATCATCTGGAACCGGGGTAATGGCATCGGTGCAGCTGCGAAGCAGTTTCCAGAAATCCTCAGGCGTATCTGCACTGGGAAAGCGACAGCCCATGCCGATAATGGCGATCGGTTCGTGCTGTGCCTGCTCTAGGGCGTCAAGTTTTGCCTGAAGCTGCTGAATTGCGAGGAGGGCACGCTGAGTTGGCGTTCGGGTTTCGGTTGCTTTTTCTGTCATTGCGATCGGGCTGTGCATTCCTATAAGTTAAGCTGTTCCAGGGTTTGCAGCAGTAAGGCTTCGGCTTCTGCATCCGAAAGGGACTCAATCTCGGACGGCAGATCGATTCCCCCACTCGGGGAAGTACTTTGCATTGCTGGAGTTTCCCTTCCTTCAGGAAAGGAACTTTGTTCTATCGCCGTCCCAAATAGCCATTGCAGCAGATGATCGGTCAGTGTGGTGATTGTCGGATAATCATACAGCAGCGCGACCGACAACGGTTTTCCCAGACTAGTTTGCAGCCGATTTCTCAGCTCTACGATCGTCAAAGAATCCATGCCCATTTCGGAGAATCCCTGATGCAGATCGGTCAGCGTCTCTGCATGAACGCCCAAGATTTTTGCGATGTGGGCTTTTACATGATGGGTGATGAGGTGAGGGCGATCGTCTGACGGGGCATTGACCAGAGTTTGATAAAAGTCTTCAGCGTCCTTGAAAACAGTGGGGGGATGAGGACGTGAAGAAGGGGAGGAAGGAGGAGAGGCTTGAGCAGAGCATGGTGCGACGAGGGGCTTGAGTGCCGCAGGCGGATTCCAATTTGCCCAATCGATCGGCAAAACGCCGACCTGCACGGATGATTGGTTCAAGAGGGTTTCCAGGATAATGAGTCCGATTTCGGGGGAGATTACCCCAACGGGGAAAGCGCTTTGCATCGTCTCTCTTCCCTCAGCCTGAGCCGTTCTAGAACGGGCTGCCATTCCTGTGGATTCCCACGCTGCCCAGTGAATGCTGAGTCCGGGTAAGCCAAGCGATCGTCTAACCTGAGCCAGCGCATCCATAAAACCGTTTGCTGCTGCGTAGCTGGACTGTCCGCCTGATCCCAGAAGCGAAGCCGCTGAGGAAAACATCACAAAGCAGTCGATCGGGTGATGCTGCGTTAGCTCGTGCAGATTTAAGGCTCCCCGAACTTTGGGGGATAGGACGGACTGGAAGCGATCGGCGGTCTGGTGCTGGAGAATGCCGTCATTAAGGACGCCTGCAGCGTGGAAGATGCCGAGCAGGGGCGGAGGGGAAGGGAGGCGAGTGGGTGGGTGGAGGTAGGGAGTGAGAAGGGTTTGGAGGGATTGTTGATCCGTGATGTCGAGTTGGGCGATCGTGATCTGGATTCCCTGAGCCTGGAAATGATCGAGTTTGGTTTGGGTTTCGGGGGTGGGTTTGCTGCGTCCGATCAGGAGAAGGGAGGTTGCGCCGCGATCGATAAGCCATTGGGCAACGTGCAGTCCAAGTGCGCCGAGGCCGCCTGTAATCAAATAAGTGCCGCTGGGTTTGACGGTGAAAGGCTGTGAGACTGGATGTGAAACGGGAGCAGGTTCAGGGTGGGCAATGACGATTTTGCCGATGTGCTTTGCCTGCTGCATCCAGCGAAAGGCTGCGATCGACTGACTCCGATCGAACACTTTGTGCGGCAGGGGCTGCAGCCCGCGCGAATGAAACTGCTGCAAAAGCTGGCTCAGCAGGGCCTGAATTGTTTGTGGCTGTTCCTGGGTGGTCTGCATTAGATCCATGATGTGATATGCCACATCAGAACGAACCTGAGCAACCTGTTCGGTTGACCAGATGCCCTGCTTGCCGATTTCGATCAGGCGACCGCTCCGACGCAAAATTGACAGATTTGCCGGGATAAATTCGCCGGACAGGGAATTGAGGATAATATCCATTCCTTGTCCCCCAGTTTGAGCCTGGATGGCTGCGGCAAATTCAGTCGATCGATCGCTCAAGACGTGTTCAACGCCAATCGATCGCAAAAAGTCCCACTTCGCCGGAGCTGCGGTTGCCCAGAGTTCTGCCCCTGCCTGCTGCGCGATCTGGACTGCGGCCAGACCGACTCCACCTGCTGCCGAGTGAATGAGCACCCGTTCTCCGGGTTTGATCTGGGCAAGGTGATGCAAGCCATACCAGGCAGTCAAAAAGGCGATCGGAATCGTAGCGGCTGCGGCAAAGTCTAGATCAGAGGGCAGGGGAACCACTCGCCGCGCATCAACCGTGACCCATTCGCTAAAGCTGCCCGTCGCCAGTGCCACCACCCGATCGCCCACTTGAACCGAGGTCACACCCTGGCCGACAGCGACCACTTCCCCGGCACACTCCAGGCCCAGCAAACCCGCTTCGCCCGGATACAGCCCCAGCACGTTCATCACATCCCGAAAATTTAGCCCCGTTGCCCAGACGCGAATCTCGACTTCGCCGGGTTGGGGAGGACGGCGATCGATCGGCTGCCAAACAAGCTGATCCAGCGTGCCGCGATTGAGAATTTCGAGGCGGAGCGATTGAGCAACGTCAGGCAACTTCTCCGTGAAATGTTTTACAACAGAATGTCGTACAAGCCGCGCTGCATAACGGGTTTGATTGCGATAGGCAATCTGGTTTTCCCCGTCCTGGCTGACGAACTCTGCCCAGAGCAGACTTGCGGCTTCTGCGCCCGAAAGGTTTTCTAGATCGATCGTGATGCAGTTCAGTTCGGGATGCTCTAGCCGAATCGATCGCGCCATGCCCCACAGCGGAGCCTGTCCGGTTGCCTCCAGCAAGATCGACGGCTGACAAACGCCTCGCGTCACAATCCAGAGCTGCGGTGGCGGGTTCAGATGAGTTATAGACTGAACGATCGCCAACAAACGGCTGCACTGCTCAGAAACAAACTCTTCCAGGGAGTCGAGAGTTAAAAGTTCAGGGGTCACGGCATCCGCAAAGAAGATAACCCCGCGCAGGTTTGCCCCGCTAGCCCCCTCATTCTGGGGAGAATCTTGCCGATTATTCTGACTTTCAAAGTCCCCTCGGTGTAAGGAATTTAGGGAGCTTTCAGAACCTTCAAACGAAGCCCACTCCTTTAGAGAGGATAAATCAGCCGGATCAAGCCTTGCCCAGGGTTGTTGCTGGGTTTCGAGCAGCCCAGTCAAAGCGTCGATCGAATCATTTGCTTCGCCCACAATCAGCCAGTAACCTCGATCGCTGCAAAGCATTTTCCCTGCTGGAGTCATTGCCTCCTGTGAAGAAACCAGGGGAACAGGTTGCCAATCAATCTCATACAGCCAGTCCTGCCAGGAGAACGATCGCACCCGATCGGATGAAGGTTGAATTCGCTGAAGGGTCAGTCCTTCGATGTGGGCAAGGCATTCACCAGAGTCACTGTACAGCGATAAATCAGCCGTAATGTGAGTCGAATTGTCCGCCCAAGAGCGTAGCTGCACATGGCTCCAAACCGTTCCCGCCGGACGCTGAAGCAGGCTGAAAGACTCGATCGCCACAGGCAAATAAGTCACGCCTTGCAGACGAGCGGGCAGGGCTGCCGCTGCAACTTGAATGCAGGCATCAAGCTGGGCAGGATGAATCTGATAGGGCTGAGCATCACAGGATGAAATTTGCCCTAACGCTTCACCGTCTTTGCGCCAGAGCTGTGCAACCCCCCGGAAGCTTGCCCCATATCGAATGCCTGCGGCTTCAAAGCTTTGATAGTGGGTTTCAGCGAATCGCCGCTCAGAAAGACGCTGCCGGATTTGTGCCAGGCTTGCGCTGGGTAGAATCGGACGATCGCAAACCTGCGCCTGTCCTGTGCAGTGAAGTGTCCAGCCAGAATCTTGCTGGTAATCGGGCTGCTGATGATCGGGCTGTTGACTGTAAATTTCAATGCGAATCCCGGAACCAATTACCTCGCTGCGGTTGGACAGAGGAATTGGGGTGGCGATCGTCTGAACCGTTTGCGGTGTGGATGACAAAATGAGCGGCTGCTGAAACTCGATCTGGCTCAGCGAAATCGTCTCGGTTTTCAACTGTTGCACAGCGATCGCCAGAGCCATTTCCACAAAGGCAGTTCCCGGCAAAATGGGGCGATCCTCAAGGCGATGATCGGTGAGGAAGTCCGGCGAATGTTCGCAGAGAAGCGACTGAAACAGCGCAATTTTAAGCGGCGTAGAAACACGGTTTCCTAACAGAGGATGACTTTCGGAAGCAGTGAGAACAGGCTGAGCCGATCGCTTCGCCGCTTCCTGAAGGGGAAATTGCCCAGGCGGATCGATCCAGCAGCGTTGTCGCTGAAACGGATAGGTCGGCAGAGACATCCGATGACGAGAAAAGCCTTGGTGGAACGCCTGCCAATCTACAGGGATACCCTGCTGATAAAGTTCGCCCAGGCTTTGCAGCAGCGTTTCGGTATTCGAGCGATGCGAAGCCGTTTTCCCTCTGGTTATCGCTCTGGTTGTTTCTCTGGGCAAATCGCGTCTCAAACTTGGCAGCCAAATGCGGCGATGCGAAGCTGTTCCCCCTAAGGGGTCATCGGGAAACTGTTCACGTCCCATCCCTAGCAGCACCGGATGCGCTCCACATTCCAGGAAAATTGCACAACCCGATCGAATCAGGGTCTTCATTCCGGCAGCAAATAAAACAGGCTGCACCAGATGGCGACTCCAGTAGTCTGGGGAGGCGATTTCGTCAGCGATAAAATCCCCGGTCAGGTTAGAAATCAGCTGGCGCTGCGGTGTGGAATAGCTGACTTGGCGCGCAATTTGCTCAAAGTTCGGTTCGTTCGGAGTTGCGCTTTGCGCGAATCGCAGTGGTTCCAGCAGGGGCGAATGAAACGCATGGGAGACATTGAGCCAGGTCGTTTTAATGCCGCGATCGGTGAGGCGATCGACCAGAGTTTGCAGCGATGGAATTTTTCCAGACACAACGATATTTTGATCGCTATTGATGGCAGCGATCGTCACCGTTTCCGGGTCAGTCTCACCCTCAAAATCAGCAAGGAACGATCGCACCGTTGCCTCATCGCTTCTGATTGCCACCATGCCCCCTGGCGGTAACACCTGCATCAGCCGACCCCGCGCCGCCACCAGCTTTAAGCCATCCTCCAGGCTGAATACCCCCGCCACACAAGCCGCCACATATTCACCGATGCTGTGCCCCATGACGATATCTGGCTCAACGCCCCAAGACATCCAGAGCTGCGCTAGAGCATAGTCGATCGTAAAAATGGCAGGCTGGGTATAGAGAGTTTGATTCAAAAGTTCGGCAGCATCTTCGGCAAAGAGCAACTGCCGCAGCGGTCGATCGATTTCTCCTTGTAAGATTGCCTCACACCGATCGATCGTTTCCCGAAACACGGGTTCCGTTTCATAAAGCTGCCGACCCATCCCGGAATACTGCGAACCCTGTCCGGTGAAGAGAAATGCGATGGGCGAAGAAATGCCAGAACGAATGGAGCGGGGACGCTGGGCAATCTGTTCGAGGAGATGCGGAATTGAGTTGGATACGAATGCGAGTCGATGCTCAAAGTGCGATCGTCCGACGTTAGTGGTGAAGCAAAGATCGGCGAGAAAGCGATTGGGTTGTTTGAGGCAGGTGAGCGCTTCTGCATTGCCCCCCAAATGCAAACATTGCTTGAGAAACCTTTCATAGCGGTCAAGCAAATCGTTCAGAGCAGATTCGCTTTTGGCAGATAGCGTCAGCAAATGATCAGGACGATCCGCCGCATTTCCCAATGCCGCATTTCCCAATAGGGAGGAATCATCCGCCTGCGTCACAGCCGCGATCGTCGGAGCTTCTTCAAGAATGACGTGGGCATTGGTGCCGCCGATTCCCAGCGAGTTCACCCCTGCCCGTCGTGGATGCCCCGCTTCCTGCCAGTCCAACAGGCGCGTGTTGACGTAAAACGGACTGCGATCGAAATCAATTTGCGGATTTGGAGCTTCAAAATGCAGGCTCGGCGGAATCTGGCGATGATGCACCGATAGCACTGCTTTGATAAATCCCACCACGCCCGACGCAACGTTTAAGTGTCCCACATTCGTCTTGACGGAGCCGATCGCGCAAAACTGCTGCTGCTGAGTGCTGAGGCGAAACGCCTGGGTTAGTCCGGCAACTTCGATTGGGTCGCCTAACGAGGTTCCGGTTCCATGAGCCTCGACATAGCCGATCGTGTCTGCGGGGACATCTGCCATTGCCAGAGCTTCTGCGGCAACCGTTGCTTGACCCTCGGCGCGAGGAGCTAGATAGCCCACTTTTTGACTGCCATCATTGCCGATCGCCGAACCTTTAATGACCGCATAAATTCGATCGCCCGCTTCGATCGCCTGGTCCAGCCGCTTTAACACCACCACCCCCGCTCCGCTGCCAAAAATCGTGCCTTGTGCCTTTGCATCAAAAGCGCGACAGTGACCATCCGGCGACAAAATTAGCCCTTCCTGATACAGATGCCCCACCTGCTGCGGCGTATGCACCGAAACCCCACCCGCCAACGCAATCTCACATTCGCCCGATCGCAAACTTTGCGCTGCCAAATGAATCGCCACCAGCGAAGTCGAGCAAGCAGTTTGCACGTTCACACTCGCGCCTGTGAGATTCAGCTTGTAAGACGTGCGCGTGGTCAAATAGTCTTTATCGTTGGCAATCGTCACCTGAAATCCGCCCATCGAACTCAGGTTAAACACCTGCATATTTTCGTGGGCATCTAGCCGATCGCGGTTTGGATAAACATGATTTAGCAGGTAAGTATTCATTGACGCACCCGCATAAAGCGCGATCGATCCGGGATAAGAAAACGGGTCATAGCCTGCATCTTCTAGACCTTCCCAAGCACACTCCAGCAACAGCCGCTGCTGTGGATCGATTAGTTCTGCTTCTCTGGGGCTGTAGCCAAAAAATTCTGCGTCGAAGCGATCAACATCCTTCAAAATTGGACTTGCTTTGACATAGGCAGGATTCTGGAGCAGCGTTGGATCAATCCCCGAAGCCAAGATTTCTTCATCGCTAAAAAAGGCGATCGACTCCACTCCGTCACACAAATTGCGCCAGAACTGATCGATCGACTCCGCCCCCGGAAACCGACAAGCCATTCCAATCACGGCAACCTCAGACGAAATCAGAGACGATCGGCGGGTTTGCTGTCGCTGCTGTGCCTGCTGAAGGCTGGAATTAACCGTTGGATTTTCCCTGGTGTTGCTCAAGTCGCTTAAAAATTGCGCCAAAGATTCGATCGTCGGATGCTGAAACAGGCTTACAGTATGCAGATCAGGACAATCGAATTCCGTTTGCAGTCGGGCAAGCACCTGCATGAGCCGCAGCGAGTTGCCGCCCAGTTCAAAGAAGTTATCGCGAATTCCCACCCGTTCCAGTGCTAAAACGTCCTGCCAGATCGAAACAATCTGCTGTTGTCGCTCCGTCTGCGGTCGATCGATTGCCTGCTGTCCCCACAATTCGTTGATTTGCCTGATAATTCCATCAAACTCCCCCGTTCCAAATCTTCCACTCAGCACCGATCGCTGAATTTTGCCGATCGCCGTTTTGGGAATCTCCTTCTGCTCTACCGGAATGACAAATCGGGGACTGATGCCGATCGCCTCTCCCACTCGCCGCTGAATTGTCTTGATCAACGGCATCACAGCAGCCAGATTGTCACACCCTGTCTCTGGACAAAAGAAAATCGCGAGTTGCTCGGTCGAATCGCTGGATTGCTTCCCAGTTTCGCCAGCGGGTAATCGCCGCACTGCACAAGCCGCCGTGAAGGACACCGCTATTCCGTCTAGTGCCTCTACGATCGCCTCAATTTCGTGATTAGCGTAGTTTGCACCGTTGATGATAATCACTTCTTTCTGGCGACCCGTAATCGTTAAGCGACCGGATTGCAAAAAGCCCAGATCGCCCGTGTTAAACCAGCCATCCGGCGTAAAAACTTCCGCATTCAGATCAGGTCGCTGGTAATAGCCAGCCGTCACTGTCACTCCGCGCACCTGAAGCTGACCGATCGTTCCTTCGGGAACAAGCTGATTTGCCTCATCCACAACTCGCAGCGATACGCCGGGAATCGGTTTGCCCAGCTCGATATAAGTGTCCTCGTCCGACGTGGTTTGGCACGAAAAGCGATCGGAATGGACAATGCCAGAGCAAGTTTCCGACATTCCATACCCCGGACTGACCGCCGTTCCGCTTAACCCGTGGGGTTCCAGCAGCGCTAGAAAGTGGCGGGTCGTTTTGCCGACGACTGCCTCTGCGCCGTTGCCCATCCAGCGAATTGAGGACAAATCCCAGGTTTTTGCTGAGGTTCCTGCTTGCAGACGATCGATTACCAGCCCATAGCCAAAATTAGGCGACCAGGTTGCTGTGACACGATGCGCCTCGATCAAATCTAGCCAGCGAAGCGGTTCCTGCAAAATTAGCTCATTCGCGACGTGAATTTGCGAACAGCCCAAATACACCTCGGTCAGATGAAACATCACCAGACTGGCAACGTGTTCGATCGGCATCCAGTTCAGCGTGGTCTCTGTTGCCGTCAGTCGGTTCACGGTTGCCATGCCATACACACTGGCGAGCAGATTGCGTCCGCTCAGGGTCACTCCTTTAGGAATGCCCGTACTGCCAGAAGTCAGCAAAATTAGAGCCAGCTCGTCTGGTGCACTGTAATGAATCTGGCGATCGGGTTCAAACTGCTGCAGCTCCTCAGCCAGCAAAATCTCTGGTGAAACGGACTTTGCTGTACTGCTGCCTGAATTCTCTATCGGTGAGGCACTTTGAGCAGATAAAGCACTTTGAGCAGATAAAGCACTTTGAGCAAAGGATAAATCCTCCTGCTGGTTCGGAAGTTTCCTCCTGGTAAAGGGGTGGGGGGCAAATTCCTGATCGTTAAGAAAATCCCCGATCGCTTCCTGCAATTCCCCATTCGCAATCACCACCGGACGCACAAACCACCGCAACGCCTCCAGTAGCGCGATCGCCTTACTGTGATCAGCACGATAGTTCGGCGCAACCGCGATCGGCACGGGCACAAATCCCCCCAGCAGACAGCCCCAAAAGCACGGCAAGAAGTCGAGCCGATCGCTAATTTGCAAAACCACTGGATCTTGGGGCTGGAGTCCGATCGATCGCAGTCCGGCAAGAACTCGCTGTGCCTGAGTCAGCAATTCGGCATAAGACACAAACTGACAACTCTGATCGGGCAGCACATAAAGCACACCCTTTTCCGTTTCACTCGCTCGCAGCAGCAGATCGGGCAACTGGAGGCGATGCGAAGCAATTTCCCCTTTGGAGTAATCGAGATCGGCAGGCAGCGGCTCCCCGTCACTACAGGATAAAGGGATCATCAATTGGCGCAAAGCCATATCCCCGCTGGGATGTCCAAACTGGGTTGGGCGATCCATGCTCATCCTCACTCACACCAGATCTGCTAAGAGCCTATTCTGCATCATGCTGCGATCGAATTGAAGCCATGTTAGTACAGCATGGGCTACGGCTACGTTGTTCCTCGCTCGATTGTGGGAATTCTGCAGAGCAAGGTTTGCGCTGTCTTTTTTCAGCTTCTACTCAGTTCCTTTAAAAGGTCAAAACCCCAGACTCCTTAGAATCTAGGGTTTTCCTAATTGGTGGCGGGGAGCGGATTTGAACCACTGACCTTCGGGTTATGAGCCCGACGAGCTACCAGGCTGCTCTACCCCGCGTCGACTCATCTAATATAGCAAGGAATTGGCAATTGTGACAAGGTTGAGTAGAAATTTTGAGATCGCATGAAAAAAGCGGCTCCGCCTGAGCAGAACCGCCGAGTTGAGGGGTGAGGTCAAACTAGCGAACCGAGCCTTCCAGACGAGCCGTGTCGATCGGCTTCATCAAATACAGGCGCAACAAATTTACGCCAATCTTGGCAACGTGGGGCACTTTCTTCAGCAGTTTCACCACGCCGGGGGCATTGCCTTTGCCTGCTTCCATCAGCTTCAGGTTAGCAGCAGCGGCTTCATCCAGCAGTTTGAAAAAGTCGGGGTGATCCACGTTCAGGATTAGGGGAAAGACCCGTCCTGCGGTTTCGTTCGTTTTCTGGATCACATGGATGTCGTAGTCGCGTGCATTCAAACCCAGCGAAGCATAGAAGCTCGATCGCTGAATGTCGTTCAGAAACATCGTGGCAAACACTGACAGCAAGAAGAACCGCGACCAGAGGCGAGCTTTCCAGTCGTTGAGGATGCTGGGCTGAGACTTCATGATCGCGTCAAAGAAGTCGCCGTGGCGGTTTTCATCCTGACACCAGTTCTCGAAGAACTTGAAGATCGGATAAATCCGGTGTTCGGGGTGTTGCTCCAGATGGCGGAAGATGGTGATGTAACGCCAGTAACCGATCTTCTCTGAGAGATAAGTGGCGTAAAAGATGAACTTGGGCTTGAAGAAGGTGTAGCTCTTGCTTTCGGTGAGGAAGCCCAAGTCGAGCTGAAGCCCAAAGTCGGACATTGCCTTGTTGAGGAATCCGGCATGGCGTGCCTCGTCGCGAGACATCAGCAAAAAGCACTCTGCCAGCAGCGGGTTTCTGTCTTTCAGCTTGCGGGACAACTCTTTGTAGAGCAGAAATCCAGAAAACTCAGCCGTGCAGGATCGCTCCAGGAACTCGACAAACAGAGCACGAGTTTCGCCGTCGAGGTGATCCCAGGACTGCTGGAATTCTTCGTTGCGAACGAAGTGATGGCGATTATAGTCGGTGCGGAACTCTTCTAAGATTGCCCGCAGCTCATCCTCGTTCGGCGAGATGTCCATTGTTGCCATCTCGTCAAAGTCGGTGGTGTAAAACCGGGGGGTGAGGATGGTGTCTTTTGCCGGAACCTTAACTCCAGGTCGCAGCTCTGCAATTTCAGGTTTTTTCAGCGAATCTACCATGTGTTCCTTTTCTCTTGCTTCAGTATGATGCCCAAACCCCAGTTACTTAAGCGAATCAAACCTAAGCAAACCCAGAGGAAGGCTGCTGACTTTAACGGGTGGACTTTTAACGAATGAAAGTCTTGCGGCGATGGCAAGTCCTGTAAAAGACGGATTGCAAAATCAGTCAAAATCTTTTACGTCCCTTAGTCTATCAAGGGATCAGGCTCTACAACGAGCGGCAACGTTAAGAGTTGCAACAGAGGATGGGGAATTGTGACAGGGGTGGGGAAGTGGAAACAAAAGGGTCAGTGCTTGAATGACGGGCGATTGCGACAGCGCACAGAATTGTCAGCAATCTTCCTAAATCTTTCTGAGACAAGCCTTGACCTTTGCAGGAATTGGCTTAATATTGGGTGTCGCAGATTTAGCGTCTCTGTTCGTTGAATTGCTATTTTAGGCGCAAGACCTAGCATCAAACTGCCTGAGCAATTGAGCAAACTCGCGAATTTGGGACGATCGCCTCGAAATAAGAGCAGTCTTTGGTCGAATTGCCTGATTTCAGTTCATAACGGGCTTCCGATTGAAGTTGCAATACAGCAGCGTTAGGCTACACTGATTTCGCTCATTTCGATTTCGTTTATCCGTTTGCCTGACCTGTATTCTCTGTTCATTCGTGATGTAACAGCGATGTAACAGAGGATCTAGTGAACCAGATCTAGTAAACAGGCTCTCGACTGACCCAGACAGCATCACACCTGAAGATTTGACAGCCAAACATCGATCGCACTGTATCAATCGCACTGTAAGGAATTGTAAGGAAAAGCAGCTTTGAAGATTCAGTGGTGGCTCCCCAGTGCCGTTAGCGTTTTTTGTGTCATTTCTCCCAGTGTCGTCGCTCCGGCTCTGGCAACGGGAGTGACATCCTGGCGGTTTGACCCAGGGCAAAATCAGCTTGAGTTTAGAACCCGTGAACCCGTACAGCCCCGCGCCCAGCTTGTAACCAATCCGACTCGTCTGGTGATTGATCTACCAGATATCGAGATGGAGCAGGCTCCGATCGATCGTGATTTCAGCGGCAATATTCGGCAGATTCGCATCGAGCAGTTTGACGGTCAGACGACGCGCATTGTTCTTGAACTGGCTCCTGGTTATACGATCGACCCGCAGCAAATTCGGTTTCGCGGACTTTCGCCAACGCAGTGGACGGTTCAGCTTCCTCAGCCGATGCCCGAATCGGTCGCAGTTTCTCGTGAGGCTCCTCCCGCTGCTTCAGTTACCAATCCAATTGCCAATCCAGTTGCCAATCCGCCTGATGCGATGCAAAGCACTCCTTCCGTGGAGGGAATTGACCCCACGCTAGCCCAAATTGCAGGCATTCAGGCAACGTCAGACGGGTTGTTTGTGCGCTTCAGGAGCGGGGTGCCCCAGGTCGAAGTTGAGCGTAGCCGCGATCGGCGATCGGTGGTTCTGACGGTTGAAAATGCAGTGCTTTCGCCAGAATTGACCCAGCAGGAAGTGTCGATCGATCGATTTGGCGTGGAGCGGGTGCAGTTTGAGCAGGTGAGCGATCGTTCTTCCAATCGTCGCCCAACCGTGCGAATTCGCCTGGAGGTTGACCCTAGCAGTCAGGACTGGCAGGCAACGGTGAGCAATTTGGGTGGAATTGTGATGCTGCCCACTGGAAACAGCTCGACTGCCCGCACCGCTCGCAATCCGTCTGCGTCTGACCGGACAACTTCACGTCAAGCCAATCGATCGTCCGTGGGGGGAACCGCAGAGCGAATTAGTGCAGAACGAGCCAATTCAGAACGAGCCAATGCGGCTCAGAATTCATCGGGTCGATCGATCGCGGCTCAGCCGAATCCGACTCCATTGACGGCTCAGGGAACGAGGGTTTCTGCATCGAATGGCACGGTGACGATCGAAGGCGTGGAACTCAATCCGGTGAATAACCAGCTTTTGATCGAGTCCGATCGCCCTGTGGCACCTACGACTCGCTGGCAAGACGGCACGTATCAAATTGTGCTGTCTCCGGCACGGTTAGCAGAGCGAATTACAGGACCACGGCTAACGGCAAACAGTCCTTTAATTCGGGTGCGGCTGCGGCAGGAAGATGCGGATACAGTCGTGATTTCCTTGCAGCCTGCAACGGGAGTGCGGTTTGGTTCCCTGAATCTGGTCAGTCCGCAGCTTCTATCACTAGAAATGGAGCGATCGCCCCTCCAAGGAACCCCAGCGCGATCGGCTGCGAGTCCTTCTGCTGCGGCTTTGTCTGGAAACCCTCCCTCATTCCGATCCCTACCGCCGCAATCGAATTCAATCCAGCCGTTACCTCGCCCTGGCAATGGACGACTGGTGGTGGCGATCGATCCGGGACACGGGGGAGTAGACGTGGGCGCAGTTGGAATTGGCAACATTCGCGAAGCCGATATTGTGCTGAATGTGTCTCAGCAGGTGGCACGCTTGCTAGAGCAGCAGGGCATTCAGGCAGTGATGACTCGTAGCGACGATCGCGAAATTGATTTGCAGCCGCGTGTGGATATTGCCGAGCAGGTGAACGCCGCGCTCTTTGTCAGCATTCACGCTAACTCAATCAGCATGGATCGCCCAGAGGTGAACGGTGTTGAAACCTATTACTATTCCAGCGGTGCAGGACTGGCAGACACGATTCACCACAGTATTATGAGCGACCTGGGCATGAACGATCGCGGCGTGCGGCAGGCTCGCTTTTATGTGCTGCGAAGAACTTCGATGCCTGCGGTTCTGGTCGAAATTGGCTTTGTCACCGGCAGCCAAGATGCCCCCCGTCTTGCCAACCCCAACTGGCAAAACCAGATGGCAACGGCGATCGCGAGAGGCATTTTGCAGTATCTTAGAACCGCTGCCAGTCGCTAAATCGGGTTAGATTTCGCCGCGTCTTTGACCAACAAGCCGATCGCCAATAAACTCACCAGCGGCGTAAACCAGTCTCCCCAGCGGACGTAGAGCGTTTGAGTTTGGCGGCGATAAATCGTGTGGGCGTGAGTTTGATACAGGCGAAATTCAGACAGCCATTCCGTTTTGCCGTGTGGATCGACAATGCCCGAAAATCCGGTATTGGTTGCCCGCACTGCCCAGCGATCGGTTTCGATGGCTCGCATGACATCCTGAGCGTGGTGCTGTGCCATCATTGCCGGCCCGTAGGGATCGTTGTTGGAAGCCGTTAGAATAAACTCGCCGCCCGATCGCGCCTGATTACGGAAAATATAGGAAAACGCAGAATCAAAGCAAATCCCAACGATCGCCTGTCCAAAAGGCGTTTTCACTTGCTGCTCGCCGTGACCGGGCGTAAGCGATGCCTCAACCGGCGATAGCCGCCCGATGAATTGCCCGATCGTCTCGGCAAACGGCACATACTCGCCCAGCGGCACAAGCTTCACTTTGTCATAGCGGCTCAAGACTTCTCCGTCGCCTGCGATCGTCACCAGTGATTGGGTCAAATTGCCCTGGTTTAACCCGACCGTGCCCACCCAGGCAGGAATGCGGCGATCGAGCAGTGCCCGATAAAACGGATTTTGCAGCGGACGACTGAGCCAGAGCCAGGGAAAGGTTCCCTCAGGCGTTAAAACTGCCTGCACCCCTTGGCCTACCAGCATTTCATAGCCTCTGGTGTAATTATCAATCGAAAGGCGAATTCCCGCTTCAAACAGCTTGATCCGCGTCGGCACATTTCCCTGCACAATCCCAATCGACAGTGCTGCTTCTGGGGGCGTTGCCAGCGATCGGCTCGCCAGACCAAACCCAACCCCATGTAGCCCAATCAGCCAGACCAAACCCAGCCCCCAAAGCGATCGTGCCAGTCGCCCTCGCCCTCCGTCTCTTGCCATCCACCCTTCTGCCAAAAATCCGTTAAAGGCAACGATCGCCCCTGCCACCAGCATCGGTCCTGCAAGCTGCCCCAAATGCAAAATCCACCGATCATGCGGACTCTGCGTATAAGACAAAAACGTCCATTCCAGTGGGCTCCAGCTCCACACCGTTTCCAGAATGCACCACAGTGCAGTGCCCACCACAACACGGCTGACCGGAGCCAGTCGCCCCCGCCGATTAATCCACGCCAGGCTCCCCGCCCAGATGCCCACCAGCAGCCCACCCCAAAGGATAATTATCAGCCAGCAGGCGATCGCAATCGTGATACTGGCAAGCCAGGGAATGCCCATCCAGGTAAGCGGATGCAAATCCTTAATCCAAAACAATGCCGTGCCGTTGTAGCCCACCCCCCAGGCAGCTCCCAGCAAAAAGTTAAAGGTGGGAAAGTGGTTTCTAGCCGCGATTTGGCTCGATTCCGGCTGCGATCGCACGACCAAAACCCACAAAGGAACGATCGCAATCCAGGCAAGAAACCAGGCATTTGCAGGCGCAGGTGCTAATCCCATTACAATGCCCGCACAGAGGGCGATCCAGAGCAGCAAATGAGGCGGCAGCTTGGAATCCAAAATAGCCCGGTAAATCGGTAAAACAGCAGGGTAACGATGCGAAGCAGTTTCCCCTTCGGGGCGATCGGGTAGCGGCATAGGTAAAGTAGGTCGTTTGGGAAGCTCCTTTATTATTTAGAACGATTTTGGGGATTTGGGGGAGTGGAGGGGTGCAGAGTGGCTAAGGTTGAGGGAAGTTCAGTATCTCAGGATTAATTTTCAAGATTAGATTTTCAGGATTAAATCTTCAGGATTAATTGATTGAGACAACACGCTTTTGCAAGTGCGATCGTCCTATCAAAAGCTTGCTAATTCCTTATCCCCAATTTCATTTCCCTTATCCTTTCATCCACCGCTCCGCCTTCATCTGCAACAATACATCTGCCACAATATAAGTTCCCCCTTACCCCCCACCTCCCTGGCGATCGATGAAGCACCGAATTCTTGTGATTCTCACAGTTTTGCTGCTGACGGGCACGGCTGGCTGTCGGCGGGGTGAGCAGGCACAGCAGAAGGAAGTCAGGCTAGGGACGCAGCAGGCAACGCTCTCGGCGGCGCAAACAAAACCTGCCCCATTCCCGGCAGAAACGGCGAATAAGCTTCAGCAGATGTTGAGTGGAAAAGTGGAGTCGATGAAGCTACCAGGAGCGGTGCTGTACCTATCCACTTCAGAAGGAAACTGGATGGGGGTTGCCGGAAAAGCCGATCTCGCAGCACAAACGCCCCTGAAGCCGACCGATCGCTTTCGGCTGGGCACTCTGACCGAGATGTTTGTAGCAATCGTCTGTTTGCAGCTTGCCGAAGAGGACGTGCTTGATCTGGATGCTTCGATTACAAATTGGCTTCCGGCAGACTTGAGCCAGCAAATTCTAAATAGCGAGAAAATTACGGTTCGCCAGTTGCTCAACCATACCAGCGGCTTGCTCGAACCGGAGCGCGAGGCATTTTGGGAGACCGTGAGAGCTGACCCGTCGCGTCAATGGAAACCGCAGGAAGTGTTGGCTTATCTGCTCAACGATGCTGCCGCAGCGGAAGATCGCCCTCCGAGTTCCTTAAATGATTTTTCCTACTCCCACGCCAACTATATTCTGCTGGGCATGATCATTGAGCGAGCCACGGGTAGCCCATTATCCAGGGTCATTCGCTCCCGCATTAGCGATCGGCTCAATCTCAAAAATACATTCCTGGAGCAGCAAGAAGAAATTCCGGGTGGCTTTGTGCAGGGATACGCCGACTGGGACAAGGATGGAGCGATGCAGAGCGTGACCAAACCTTTAATTAATCCGGCGATCGGGCTGGGCGATACAGGCATGATTTCGAGTGCGCCTGACCTGGTGCAGCTCTTTCGCGGGCTATTTCTCGACAATGCGCTGTTATATGAAACCTCGGTGGAGAAAATGCTGACTCTGGTAGACTCCGATGAGGGCGGCTATGGATTGGGAATTGCCCGCTTGCCGACTGCTTGGGGCGAAGGCTGGGGACAAATTAATCAAACAACCGGATTTTCGATGGTTGCCCTTTATCTGCCCGTCCATGATTTGATGCTGATCGCCTGGACAAATACCAGCGATCGCAATACCGAACCCGTCTACGAAATCGCTCGCCGCAGTCTACGAATTATTCTAGGAATGCCCTAGCCCGGTGTTTCGTCTTCCCAGTCGTCCTCCAGCCAGGACTCGATCGTCTCAGCGGGTACGGCTGCATCTTCGCTCACATCCTCGACAATTTCCGCTGTCACGACTTCGACGGCTGACACATCCAGGGCTGCATCTTCACTGACATCTTCCGTTTCCATCAAGGTCATCGAAGAGATTTGCAGCGAATCTGCGCCTGTTAGAGGGGTGATTCTTGTTTCGGGCTGTTCTTCGATCGGTTCAGGAATCGGTTCTAGCAGCTCATCTTCGGTTTTTGTCTCTATTTCTGTCTCTATTGAAATCGGTTCAGCAGCAGCTTCTGCGGTTTCTGCAATTTCCTCTGCGGTTGCCTGGGAAGCAGCTAGGTCTGAGGTTTCAATGGCTTCGGAAAGTGGTTCCCGGTTGGTTTCCAGGTTGGTTTCCAGGCTTGTTTCTAGGTCGGTTTCTAAATTTGCGGCAACCTGTGTTTCCGTGTCTGAGCTGGCTGCCGCGACTGCTGGCTGCGCTTCGGGGCTTGCTGCGGGATCTTCGGTCAGGCTTTCCTCCTCAGAAACGATTGTTTCATCCCATTCGTCTTCTGTGTCCAACTCTCGAAACTCAGCATCGATCACTTCGACCGGAACGAAGTTACGCTTTGTGCGGGGTGCGCTTGTTTGTGCCGCCGAATTTGGGGGGGAGCCTGCTTGGGGTTGTGCGTTCTCAGAGCGAGGCTGAGGATCGGGGTAGCGAGTTTTTGCGTTCTTTTTGCGGCGATCGCCCAGAGAATCGATCGTTCCCGTTTCCGTTCCATCCGTGCCAGCGGCAGCAGTTGCCGGAATCGTTGTAGCCCGGAGCGGCGGCAGGATTTGCTGATTGATCCAAACTCCGAATAAGGTAAAGTCTCTCGCCACCGCATTGACTGGATAAGGTTCGGTCGCGGCGATCGTTTGTTCCTTCGTCAGCATGACCTGCGCCACGCTCACCGGAACCTGCAAAAACAAATTGCTGATCAGAAAGCTCACCGTTGCGAGCAGCAGCCCCCCCAATGCTCCACCGGGAACGATCGTGGATGACTCCCAGGCGATCGGCGCAAGCTGATAAAGTGGCCACAGCACAACGAACAATAAGACCGCCGTCAGCACTGAAAGCCCCTTGCCCAAAGGCTCCTTAAACCGCCGCAAGAGCCGCCGCTGCTCGTCGCTGAGATGCCGGGGCTGCACCGCCAGAAACATCAGGCTATAAATGCAGAAAGGACGCTGCCACTGCATCCACAAAATCGGCAAAGCCCCAATTGCGCCTACTAGCCCCAGTTCTACCCAGGGCGGCAACAGCGAATTACTCGCCGCAAACCCCAGCAAACACCCTTCGAGCGCGATCGGCACAACCGCCACCCCCGCAAGATGCACCCAGAGATAAGGATCAAGCCAGAAGGAACGCATTGCTGTTCTCCGTTGGACAGGTTGTTGATTGGATCTTACCTGAGAGGATGAGTGGATGGATGTCTTCTCATCTCTTCATTCCCCCACCTTCTCCAGAATCTCCTCATCCAGTGAGAAATCCACCTCAGCGGCATCCCGCCCGATCGCCAGATAGTCATTCTGGAAGGAATCTTTTAAGCCGGAAATCAGGTCGAATTCAGGCTTCCAGTAAAGGTCTTTTTGCGCTTTGTAAATGTCGGTGAAGAAGTGCTGGACACGCATCGGAAAGGCTTTCTTTTTGCCGAAGTCAAACTGCTTCGGGTCGTAGTGGACAATTTTGAGCGAGGCGGGGTCTTTTCCGGCGGCAACGGCACAGGCACGCGCTAAGCCATCAAAGGTGACATAGCGATCGCCCGAAATGTTGTAAATTTGCCCGATCGCTCTGGGATTACCCAGCACCGCGACCATTGCACTTGCCAGATCGTGAACGTGACCAAACTGGGTGATGTGCATTCCGTTTCCGGGAATGGGGACGGGACGATCGCGCACAATTCGATCGAAGTACCAGGCTTCCAGGTCGTTATAGTTTTGCGGTCCGTAAATATAGACCGGACGAACCGAGGTGAAGGGAATGCCCTGTTCTGCCAGATAGGTTTCGGTTTCAAACTTGCCTTTGTGTCGGCTCTTGGGGTCAACGGGGTCGCTTTCCTGGTGGGGCATTTGGTCAGATTTGAGGTAGACCCCTGCTGAGCTGACGTAGACAAAATGCTTGATGCTATCGCGAAAGATTTCAGCCAGAGGTTGAGTGTCGCTCAGTTCGCGTCCATTGTTATCAAACACTGCGTCAAACGATTCGCCTGCAAGCTTTTCTTTAAGCTGGTCTGTATCGGTTCGATCGCCGTGGATTTGCTCAACGCCTTCGATCGGTGCAGGTTTATTGCCTCGATTAAACAGCACCACTTCATGGTCTTGCTCGACCAGCAGGCGCGTCAGATGAACCCCAATAAAGCGAGTTCCGCCCATCACCAAAATTCGCATTGTGCCTTTCCCCCTAGCTGAAATACTGTTACCCATCGTAAAACTGATTGGGATTCGTTTATCCTTGCATTGAATCTAAAGCTGAATCTGCCGATGCTGCCTGTCCAAATTCGCCCTGCAACGACCGACGATCGCTCGTTTATCCTCAGTCTTGTTCCGCGCTTTGTGGAATTTGGCTCTCCCACTGAACGCGATCCCGATCAGGTGATTCGGGCAATTGCAAAGGAAATCGATCGGGCAATCATCAGCTATCCCACACCGCAAAATATTTTTATTGCCGTTGATTCACAGGGCAAATCGCTGGGGTTTATCTTTCTGGAAACGCTGACCGATTTCTTCACGCAAGAACGCCACGCCCACATTTCCGATATCGTCGTCATTCCCGAAGCATCAGGGCAGGGCATTGGTCAGGCACTCATGGCGTATGCCGAAACCTGGGCAAAGGCGCGAAGCCTCAGCTTTATTACGCTCAATGCATTTGGTGGAAATGGTCGGGCACGATCGTTTTATAGTCAGTTAGGCTATCAGGAAGATACGGTGAAATATTTAAAGCGATTGAATTAGGCGATTCGATGGGTTTAAAAATCAAGGGGATCACCATTGATATCGCAAAAAATAGCAACTGCAGAAAATAGCAACTGCAAAAATTAATCGAATTTCTGTACTCATTCCTTCTCTTTCGAGCCACGATTATCAACATCGCTCTTTCGGTGTTGTGAATGGAATCAATCGATGGCGATGCTGAATCAAGATCTGAAATGCCCTCGTCCCCAACCCATCTAGTGGAAACCGGGTGAGCAATCCTATGAAATCCTACAGCCCTGATAGCCTGCTTGTAAAAGCAACGCTGCTACTCGTCAGTACCCTCACCGTCATGGCAGGAGCAACGATCGCCCCCTCGCTTCCGGCAATGCGGCAGCATTTCTCAACGGTTCCCAATGCCGATTATTGGGTCAGATTAGTCTTGACTGTTCCCGCGCTGTTGATTGCCCTGGGCGCACCGATCGCAGGCAGCATTATCGATCGCTTTGGACGCAAAGGACTGTTAGCGGCGGCGGTGTTTCTTTATGGCTTAGCTGGAAGCTCTGGCTATTTGTTGGATTCGCTCGGGTCAATTCTGGTCGGGCGAGTGCTGCTGGGTTTGAGCGTGGCAGGCATTATGACCACAGCAACTACCCTGATTGCCGATTATTACCTGGGGGCTACCCGTGCCCAGTTTCTTGGACTGCAAGCTGCCTTTATGGGATTGGGCGGCATGGTGTTTCTAACCCTGGGCGGCTATCTCGCCGATGTCAACTGGCGGCTGCCGTTTTTAATTTATTTGCTGGCGTGGTTCATTTTTCCTTTAATTTTGCTGGTGCTGCCCGAACCTGATCGCAACCGATCGCCCAACCAAACCGAGAACCTTCCTGCGGAGGCAGTTCCCTGGACGGTGCTGATCATGACCTATGGGATTGCGCTGATGAGTCAGATTGTGTTTTACATGATCCCTGTGCAGCTTCCCTTTTATCTTCAGCAAATTGCGAATGCAAATGCATCTCAAAGTGGATTAGCGATCGCCCTTGCCACGCTTGCGACCTCAATCAGTGCCCTTAGCTATCAGCGGCTCAAAGCGCGGTTCACTTTTACCCAGCTCTATGCGATCGCCTTCCTGCTGATGGGAATTGGTTATCTCATTATTAGTTTTGTCTCTCGCTACAATCTGGTTTTGGTCGGCTTGGCGATCGCTGGATTAGGAGTCGGACTGCTAATGCCCAATATGAATGTCTGCTTGACTTCATCTACTCCGGTCGCGCTGCGGGGAAGAATTTTGGGTGGACTAACGACGAGCTTTTTTCTGGGTCAGTTTATTTCGCCGTTGATCAGTCAACCGCTCAGCCAACAGGTTGGTTTAGGCGCAACCTATGGACTGGCTGGGGGATTAATGCTGGGCATGACGCTTGCAATGCTGGCAGTGATGCTGCGCTGGAAAGCAACGCCAGAGGTGTGAGAAAAACTGCGGCGATTCCATTCTGATCGCGACGATTGCTTTCTAGGATGACTCGCTGCCTGGAATGATCCCAGGGTTAATCCACCATCGATCGAATCATGTACTGCACAAGCTGCTGATTCCCGATCGGGCTGAGATGAATGTGATCGCGATAAAGCGTTTCGGGCTGAGAATTGGCAGCAAACCGGGGAAGAACATCCAAAAATCGAATTCCTTGCGTTTCAGTAAACGCTTGCAGACGATCGCGGGCAGTTTTCTCGTAGTCGCGCGAGCCGGGCGGTTTGAGTTCGCGCAGGAGCGGCGTAATCACCAGAAAAAACTGAGCGTTAGACTGTATCGCAATCGAGTAAATTTCTTGAATTGCCGCCAGGTTTTCTCCCACCCGATCGCCTCCTGCCAGCTGAAGCTGGACAAGTTCAGGAATTGGCTTTGACTTGAAGGCATAACGCTGAATCACCTCAGCTAGGGCAAACGGCGGAGTCTGAGCCGGATAGTTGCGATCGCGCCCCACCTGTACGGAAGTAGGAACCGTGCCAAACAAATCATCGGTGTTGATCAGCAGCACGATCGCCTGTGATTCAAAGCTGCCAAATCGTTTTAGATAAGCCAACTGATTGCGCGGCGACCAGGAATTTGCAGAAGCATTCAAAACTTCGACTTGCTCAAGGTTTTCGGTTTGGAGCAATGGAACGGTTTGATTTTTTGATAATCGTGTCTGAAGCTGGGCTTGCAGCAGAGCAGAAATCGTTTCGTCTTGATCAGTCCACCACGCCCCGTTTGCGATCGAATCTCCTAACAGCAAGATCCGCAGCGTGTCCTGATTTCGTTGGGGGGTGATCGGTGAACTTCGCATTGAGTATTGATTGATTGCAATTCGATGACCAAACCGACGAGTGGTTTGATTCGGAGCTAGCAGATAGCCAATTTGCGGGTCGGCAACGTACAGCAGCGGCTTACCAAAACCAAAGAACGATCGCAGTCCCAGCTCCAGGACTCCAGCGATCGCGATGATCAGCAAGGTTGACATCAGAATAGGCATTGCGACTGAACCTTTACCAAATAAGAAATTTTAATGGTGTGACCTGGATAACTGGAGGTTTCCCTTGTTTAGCTAAAATTATGATATTGATAAGCGATTAACCTGCCTTCTGGAGGTGGCACCTCTCTTTCATGCTGCTTCAACATGAAGGCATGATTGTTTCACTGCAAAGGATCACCCCCCTATGACCGACCAAAATCGAGGAATCATGAAATTTCAAAGCGCAGACAGCACGCCAATGGTCACACTCTCGGCTGTGCTAATTCTCGGCTCGATCGCTTTTTTGATCATCTGGGCACTTCAGTCTGCCTATGCGATCGGCTAACCTATTCGTTAAGTGATCATTCGTTGACTGATATTTGCATTAATCATTCCTTCTTGAATTTTCTGGGGCAGTGCTGCGGTGCTTGCCCTTTTGTTTTATCTTCATATCTTCATTTCGATCGCTTCAATTCCTATCGCGCATCAGATCCATTAAGGAGAGCCATCGAAGAGAAAGTAATGCCTGATACCAGCCTGAAACCGTGAAATCGATCAGGTAACCATTGACCTGTCTAGATGGACTGAACAATCATCGTTTTTTCTGAGAAAGGTTAAGGGTCTTGCCTTCAAGTCAGGGCAAGGCTAAACAGCATGCTTTAATTTGCTCTAAGTAATCGGATGAGCCCATTTCATTGAGATTGTGTGGCTTGCATACTACAGTCGTGCTACAATCTGTATTGTCAAAGCGATCGATCGTCATTCTGCTGCGGTAAACGGTCGATCAGTCGTCTGCACATTAGACACTTTTCAAATATTCCCTCATCTTGCCAGGGAAAAGAATTGTTTCGCTGTCCCCAATTCGGCTAACACTTTTCACTAACACTTTTCCGCTAATCCTTTGCTGATTTTATTCATTCACTTCAATTTGCTCCACCGCATTTTTCTATGGCTAACTTTCGTGATTTAGCACATTATTTTCGACCGTATTGGTCTGCGGTTATCTTCAGCATTGCCACAAGCAGTTTGTTTGAAATTCTTGATCTGGCTGTGCCTTATGCGATCGGACAAACACTCAACGTGCTATCGGGTCAACCGATCGATACCATCTTGCAGCAGTTGCTTGGAGGATTGGCGGCAACGACTGGAATTCCGGCGAGTCGCGGGCTTACCCTTGCGGTGCTGTTAGGACTGATCTTTCTAGTAACGGTCGTACGGGCGCCGATTCAGCCCTGGATTAGTCACTGGTATCACTGGGAGATTCCCCTGCGGGCACGACGCGATCATTCGATTCGATCGGTGGCAAAAATTCTCAAATTACCGATCGAATTTTATGACGAAAACAATCCGGGTCGTATTGCCGGACGGGTCGCACGAGGATTATCAAACCATACCTGGACATATCCCGAAATTGCCGGAGAACTGGTTCCCAAACTATTTCGAATTGTGGGAATTTTTGTCGTGATTTTGCTGATCGAATGGCGGATCGCGCTGCTGTTTCTAGCGTCTTTTATCTTCATTCTTGCCTTTACGCTCAGGGGCTTAAAACACTTGATTCGCAAAGAAGAAAGCCTCGATCGCTATATGGAAAACACCGAGAGTCGTACCTCGGAAATTATCACCAACATAAAAACAGTAAAGGCATTTGCAACCGAGGCGGCGGAGCTAAAGCGGCAAAGACAGCGATTCGATCGCGAACTCAATGTGGTGATCAACCGAGTTCATCGGGGCTATGTGACGCTGTTTACCTGGCAGCGATTTGTGATTCAGATTTGCGTATTCCTGATTCTGGCACTAACACTGTGGGCAACGGTGCGCGGCGAGATTTCGCTGGGTCATTTCGTGACAACGTTAACCATTTCCAGCATGGCGTATGCCGAACTGGAACCGATTAGCGGATTAGCCGAAGTCTTTGCCCGCCGCTATTCCTCGATGCTGCGCTACCACGAGTTTATGCAGTTGCCCGACGGTCAGGACACAGTTGAACTGGAACAGCCCGCAGCCGTTAAACATTATGAGTTTACGGGGAAGGTGCATTTCGATCACGTGTCCTTTGGCTACGCAGCCGATCGTCCAGTGCTGCAAGACATCAGCCTGCTGATCGAACCGAAACAAACGATTGCTTTAGTGGGGCGATCGGGTTCTGGCAAATCAACGCTGGTGAAACTGCTGTTTCGCTACTTTGATCCGCAGCAGGGACGCATTTTGATCGACGGGCAGGATACCCGACAGCTCGATGTTACAGGCTATCGGCGCAGACTGGCGATCGTCCATCAGGAAGTGGATGTGTTTAACGGGACACTGCTCGACAACCTGACCTACGGCAATCCGAAGGCGACGTTTGCAGAAGTCGAAGAAGCCTGTCAGATTGCCAGAGTCGATGAGTTTGTGCGGGTACTGCCCCAGGGCTATCGCACAATCGTCGGCGAACGGGGGGTGCGCCTATCGGGCGGCCAGCGTCAGCGTTTGGGCATCGCCAGAGCATTGCTGATGCACCCGGATGTGCTGGTGTTTGATGAGGCAACCTCTAGCCTGGACTACGAATCAGAGCGATCGATTCAGTTGGCAATGCGATCGATTTTGGGAACCCGAACGACGATCATCATTGCCCATCGGCTCAGCACGGTGCGCGAAGCAGACCAAATCGTAGTGCTGGATCAGGGTCGCATTGTGGAAGTGGGCAGTCATACAGAGCTTCTAAATCAGGGCGGCATTTATCACCGCTTGCACCAGTTGCAGGAAACCGGGGAACTGCTGGCATAACAGACGACCCGATTACCAATATCGACTCTTGAGCTTCCAGGCGTGATGTCCAAACTCGTGATTCCAAACGCTTTTGAGGGAAAGCAAATAGCAATAGCAGTAAACGCTAAACTGCATAATGTTCTTTAAGCCAGCCGATCGCGCCACCTCAGAAGGCTTAAACGGGGGGCGATCGGCTTTCTGTTTGAGAAACTCTGAAAACCAGTGAGGATTGGTCTGGAAAAGCTGCATCACAATCTGTTTGGCAGAATCGCCGCCACCGAACAGCGTTCTCATGCAAAAGTCGATCTGTTCCTGCACATAGCTGCCGATGATCGTGCGTTTGCGGCAAGCTAGCCAGTAAGTCAGGTTCCGATCGCGGGGGGTGGAGCCAGATTGTACGGTCGGGTTTTGCACGCGGGCAAGATAGCCTTTTTGCATGCCCGTCTCAACGTCAATCTCGTACCAATGGGTGACGGCTGTGACTAAAACGTAGGCGTCATCCATTACAATCCCTTCCGGGATCACGATTTGCCGCAGGATTTCTCCCTGTGCAGCGTAGCATTTGCCGTCCAGCTTCCGCACGACAACATTGCCGTTGTGATCCATTACTTTACCTGCACAAAGGCGAGCATTTTGATTGTGCTTCAAGGTATCAATTAATTCGCTGAGTCCAGTTGGGGTGATGAAAACGACATCCGCATCAAGCAAAATGTAATAGTCTGCTGGCTCTGTGGCATGATGCACAAAGTGATTCCAGGCATTGCACTTATCAGCAATCGGAAGTTCAATCACCTGAGCTTGAATTCCAAACGGGGCAAATTCCCGCAGAGCTTCTCTGGCAATCGCAGCCATGCGATCGGTTGAACCATTGGACACGACAGTAATGGAAATGCTGTACTCCTGCTGAATCAACGTCTGCGATCGCAGCGAGTCCAGAAGTCGCCCGATGCCAAACTCCTCGTTATAGCCGAGAATTCCGATCGCAATCTTTTGCATCTGAAGTGTTATGGATAATACGAGAAGGAATCAACACAATGGTTCACAAAGTAGCGATCGAAGTTCGATCGAATAATATCTAGATAAACAGAATTCTAAGGAAGCAGCAGTTAAATCTGAAACAGCTTGTGAATAAAATTTCTTCCTTTCATTGCAATTTAATCCTTGATCCGATTAAACCCTACAGAATAGTTAACAGTTCAGCTTGCTATAAGCGTCTGACCAGGGGAGGATTTCGCTTAATTTCTTCTGATAGGGATTTTTTTGGATTAAAATTGGATTAAAAATAGACAAGCAGGACAACGCCGCAGGAATACCGTACTTGATCAATTCGGTTATTGGATCGCTGCTGCTAACTCAAACCAGTAGAAATTTAGTAAATTTAGTAACAGACCTCTCTTTTGCCAGGACTTCCTATGAATTCCCCTGTCTCCTCGATTCTGTTACGGCGACCGATTCTGCTGGGCGGACTCGGCTTGACCTGCGGCGCGCTCATGCTAAACGGTCTGGATGCTGGCTTGTCTCATTGGGGCGGCACGATCGTTTGGGGTGCAATCACGCTGGGGTCGGGAATCTGGTGGCTTCAGCAGCGCACGGCAAAATCTCTGACCGATCGCCTGAAACTGCCGACCACCCCTGCCGATCGCGCTCTGGTTGACAAAACCCTTGCCGCTGTCGAGCAGCGCATCAGTCATCTTATTGCCGAGCGAGGAGAAAATAGCGAAATTCATCCTTCGATTACTAGCTTTCAGGAACAGCTCAGCACCCTGAGTCAAAGCCTCGATCGCCAGCAGCTTTCTCTGTCTTTCCTGGGCGGACGCGCTACGGGGAAAACAACCCTCTCCCAGCTTTTCCGGCAGGGGGGAATTGAGCAGCCGCAGGACATTGCAGGCAGTTGTGAAACGCCACAAGCTCATACCGAGGAAGTGACCGGAGCTGATCTGATTCTGTTTCTTACTACAGGCGACCTGACCGACTCTGAGTTTCAAACCATCCAAACGCTGCTAGCTCAGCGGCATCGCGTGCTGCTGGTCTTCAATAAGCAGGATCAGTATTTGTCAGACGATCGCCCCGTAATTTTGCAGCAGTTGCGCGATCGCGTGGCGGGCATTCTGGCAGCCGAAGATGTGATCGCAGTCTCGGCAAAGCCCGCTCCGGTAAAGGTGCGTCAGGTGCAGGCAGATGGCTCAATGCAAGAGCGACTGGAGCATCCAGAACCCGAAGTTGCTGCCCTTCAGACCCGGATTCAGCACATTCTTACCAGCGAGAAGCAGCAGCTTGTTTATGCCACCGTCGTGCGGCAGGCGCAGGCTCTCCAGCGATCGATCCAAACCGAGCTGAATCAGGTGCGGCGCGATCGTGCCCTGCCCATTATCGAGCAATATCAGTGGATTGCGGCAGCAGCAACCTTTGCGAACCCGGTTTCCAGTCTTGACCTGCTGGCAACCGCCACGATAAATGCTCAAATGGTGATGGATTTAGGCGCAATCTATCAGCAAAAATTCTCGCTGGAGCAGGCGAAGACAATGACCGGAGCCCTGGCAAGCCAAATGGTGAAGCTAGGCTTAGTCGAAGTCGCAAGCCAAGCAATTTCGCCTCTGCTGAAAACTCACGCACTTACCTATGTGGCAGGTGGAATGCTCCAGGGGGTGAGCGCAGCTTATCTCACACGGGTCGCAGGCTTGAGCCTGACCGAATACTTCGAGGAACAAAGCTATCTTACGCAGGCTGAATCCGCGTTCCAGCCCGATCGCCTAATGCAAAAACTGCAATCGGTCTTCCAGGCAAACCAGCGGTCGGCATTCCTGCAAACCCTGGTGAAGCAAGCGATCGGTCGGCTGACCCCTCCGGCTGCGGCTGAAGCATCATAACTGCGAACAAAGTTACTGCAAACAAAGTTATTCGGCGGGCGATCGAATACTGAACGAATCGTGCTGAATTGATACAAGACTCCCAGGCTTCGGTTTGGGAGTTTTTGTTGATCAACTTCGCCCCTTTTGAAGGGGAGCTAGAGGGGAGCTTAAAGCTCCTAAATCCGTTCTAATTCCCTTGCTTGGCCGATGCCGTCCTGAAGGTTGCTTTTGGATTGCACAACTTTCGATTCAGCCATCATCAGCCTGCGATTGCCTGATTGCAGCAGGATTGAAACTACTTCTCTCCCTGGTCCACTCATCCTATTTATTACTCATTTGTTTTATTGCTGATAAATTATTGCTGATAAAGCCTAATCATTTCAGCGGAATCAATAGCGAGATTACCCGAGTAAATCACCGCGAATCGATCAGAAGAAATTAAGATTCCTACTTCAGGGTGAAGGAAATAATACCTTCCAACCTCATTGCAGACTCACCAGGTGATAAGGGAACATTAGGAACATCTCTAGATTCTGAATAATGTTCGACCTCATCCGGAATCTTGTATCCCCCAGTTATTACATTCCGCATGGACACTGCTATCTCTGGCAGACTCCTTTGGTCTGGCTGCATGCCAGTAGCGATGCATTAATTGCAATTGCCTACTTTTCGATTCCCCTGATGTTGGTCTGCTTTGTATGGAGACGGAAGGATATCCCGTTCTCGCCAGTATTGTTACTGTTTGGGGCCTCCATTGTCCTTTGTGGAACCGGGCATCTTCTCGATATCTGGACGCTTTGGCATCCTGCCTACTGGCTATCTAGTGCAGTGCGAGCAATTACGGCTGTGGTGTCTTGCTACACAGCATTACAACTAGTTGAGTTACTGCCTCAATTCCTGACGTTGCGAACCCCAAAGCAGTTAGAACGCTTAAACCAGGAACTCGAGAAACAGGTGATGGAACGACAGCGGGCGGAAGAAACACTGCGAACCATCGTAGCCGGGACTGCTTCGGTCACAGGGCAAGACTTTTTCCCGGCACTGGTAAAAAACTTAGCTTCTGCTCTCAATGTTCCTTGCGTTGTGGTTTCAGAGAAAGTCAAGAGTTCTCCTGCGACCCTGCAAACCCTTTCTTTTTGGTCGGACGACCGCTTGATCGCAAATACCCAATTTCACCTATCGGGAACTGCCTGTGAACAAGTGGTGCAAGGTAAACAACTCTGTAGCTACGGCGGTAGGCTAAAGCAGCTTTTCCCTGATAATAATTTTCTTCCAGCAGACAGTCCACTTGATAGTTATGCGGGAATTCCCCTGCTAGATGCCAACCAAGCAGTCATCGGAACGCTCTGTATCCTGGATGTTAAACCTATGAAGCTAGATGACTGCACTGAAGCCTTGCTCAGTGTATTTGCTGCTCGGGCTGCTACCGAACTTGAACGTAAATGGGCTGAGGAGGAAAAACGTCAGGCCTATGAAGAATTGGAGTTTCGGGTTGAATCTCGTACAGCCGAATTCGTTCAAGCTAACCAGGCTCTAGAAATCGAAATTCAGGAACGGATTGCGGTTGAAGCAAAACTTCAGCGGATTGCAGAGCGAGAGCGAACGACTGCCTGCGTAATTCAGCAAATGCGGCAGAGTCTAGACTTAAAAGCAATTTTTGACGCTACAACCAAGGAACTTCGTCGAGCAGTTCGCTGCGATCGCACTCTAATTTATCGTTTTCAGCCCGATTGGACTGGGCAGGTTGTGGCTGAATCCGTGGAGGAAGGGTGGAATACAATTATTGCAATCGAAGACTATCAGCAGGAATTGACCCCTGCAACCCTTGAGCAACCTAGCTGTATAGTGAAGAAACTGGACGGTGCAGAAGTCCTTATTCGCGATACCTATTTACAGGAAAACGCTGAGGAACTGTATCACCAGCGGTTAAATTACTGTTGTGTTACAGATATCTATCAGGCAGGTTTTGATACTTGCTACTTGCAGCTATTGGAGTTTTTGCAGGCTCGCTCTTACGCTATTGTCCCTATTTTCTTTGGTAATAAGCTTTGGGGCTTGTTAGCGGCTTATCACAATACTGAACCTCGTGAATGGCAACTCTCCGAAGTTCAGATGATGACTCAAATTAGCAACCAGTTAGGGGTAGCGGTTCAACAGGCAGAATTGTTAACCCAAACGCAGGAACAAGCCAAACAGCTACAGCAGGCTAAAGAAGCTGCGGATGCGGCTAATCGGGCTAAAAGCGAGTTTTTGGCAAATATGAGTCATGAGCTTCGGACGCCACTCAATGCCATTCTGGGCTTTACCCAGCTTATGCAGCGAGATGAATCCCTTAGCCTTGATCAGCGGCGATCGATCGAAATTGTCAATCAAAGCGGGGAGCATTTATTGGGGCTAATCAACGATGTACTGGAAGTCTCAAAAATCGAAGCAGGGCAGGTAACGCTCGATGAAACCGAATTTGACCTGTACCAGTTGCTCCACAGCTTGCAAGCCATGTTCCAGCTAAAAGCCGAAGCCAAAGGCTTACAGCTCAGATTCGATTGGACGATTGATGTTCCCCAGCGAATTCGAGCAGATAAAAACAAGCTGCGTCAGATTTTGATTAATTTATTGGGAAATGCAGTCAAGTTTACAGAGCAAGGCTGGATTAACCTGCGAGTTCATGCTCTTGTCTCTTCTGACCGAGTTACAGGTAAATCTGGAGACTCTATTGAGCTGAGCTTTAAGATTGAAGATACGGGAGCAGGCATTGCAGCCGATGAGTTAGGCAATTTATTTCAGGCCTTTAAACAAACTCGATCGGGACGCAAATCCCAGGAAGGAACGGGTTTAGGTTTGCGAATTAGCCAGCGATTTGTGCAGTTGATGGGCGGTGAAATCACGGTGCGGAGCCAAGTTGACCAGGGGAGCTGCTTCAGCTTTGAGATTGTCGTTGGTTTAGCTCAAAATGCCTCTAACTTTCCCGAAATGAACGATATATCCGCTGCCCCCTCCGCTGATATTCCTTGGAGAGCAGTCAATCATCGCCTTCTCATTGTCGAAGACAACGCAACAAATCGGTTACTCCTTAAGAAAATTCTGAGTCATTTAGGATTCGACATTCGAGAAGCTGAGAACGGTCAAACTGCCGTTGCGCTTTGGCAAGAATGGCATCCCCACGTAATTTTAATGGATATTCATATGCCGATCGTGAACGGTTATGAAGCCACTCAAAGAATCCGGGAGCTAGAACAACAGCAACCAAATTTACAGCGCACCTGTATTATTGCCATTACCGCCAGTGCCTTTGCTGAACAAAGACAGGCGACCCTTGCTGCAGGCTGTGATAGTTTTGTCAGCAAACCGTTTCGGCGCGAAGAATTACAAGCAGTGCTCTCCAAGCATATCGGCATTACATTTCTCCCAAAGCCTAGTTCCAAAACAGCAATTCCGCAGTCGGGCTCTCCTGGCCACAAGTCCCCGCTTGATGCGTCTACCCTGGCTGCCCTGATGCCACCGGACTGGATTGCTCAGCTTCACTTTGCAGCGGCTCAAGGAAATGACACGAAGAGCCTGGCATTAATTGCTCAAATTCCCTCAGAGCATTCCACGCTAGTTACAGCGTTAACGAACTTGGTGAAACGGTACCAATTTGATCAGTTAACTAGCCTGACTCAACCTGAAAACTCAACCATCGATCAAGGGAGCATTTAGCCAGACCCATGAGCAATGAGAATTCTTTTCTCCCTCAACCATCATCCCTGAATCCGCTGGCTCAGGCTGATATTCTGATCGTGGATGATGTTTTGGAGAATATCCATCTTCTCTCAACCATCCTGGACTCTAGTGGCTATGAAACCCGGAAAGCAACAAACGGCAAAATGGCACTGACGGCGATCGCAACAACGCTGCCCAGTTTAGTGTTATTGGATATTCGGATGCCAGAAATCAGTGGCTACGAAGTGTGTCAGCGATTGAAAGCAGATCCCAAAACAGCCCATATTCCGGTGATTTTCTTAAGTGCAGCCGATGATGTTACCGATAAAGTAGAGGCTTTCCGAATTGGAGGGGCAGACTACATCACTAAGCCCTTCCACATGGAGGAAGTTCTCGCGCGAGTACAGCATCAACTTGCGATCGTTGCAGCGCAGCAAACGATTCACCAGTTAAACGTGCAGCTTGAGCAGCGAATCAAAGAGCGTACCCAACAACTGGAAGCTGCTAATGCTCAATTGCTCAATATGGCATTTCGAGATCCCTTAACCCAGTTGCCCAATCGCGCTTTGCTCATGAAGCGGCTTCAAACCCTTCTGGAACCTAGCAACTCGCACCACCGCTTTGCTGTGTTTTATTTGGATTGCGATCGATTCAAGATTGTTAATGATTCGTTAGGACATCCAGCAGGGGATGAATTGCTGATGGCAATTGCTCATCGGCTACAGTCCGTTTTACGATCGCAAGATCTCCTATTTCGCTTAGGAGGAGATGAATTTGTGGTTCTATTAAACCATCCCGCCGAAGCAGACACCGCGATTGAAATTGCTCAAGGGATTTCTAATTGCTGCTCCGCTCCTTTTAGTTTGAGAGAACGAGAGTTTTTTATTTCTTTCAGCATCGGGATTGTTTTAGATTGTTTAGCTTACCGCAATCCTGAAGAACTGCTACGAGATGCAGATATTGCAATGTATCAAGCTAAATCCTTGGGTAAGGATCAGTATCAAATTTTTAATCCATTAATGTATCAACAAATTTGTCACCGAATTCAGCTTGAAACCGATCTCCGCAAAGCCATTCTCAATGAAGAATTTGTTTTGCATTATCAGCCCATCGTGGAATTAGCAACCGGGGCGATCGTCGGTGTTGAGGCGTTAGTTCGATGGTATCACCCTGAAGCTGGATTAACTCCGCCCAACCAATTTATTCCGATCGCAGAAGAAACAGGACTGATTCTGAAGCTGGGACACTGGGTATTAGAAGCAGCTTGCCAACAGCTTTATGCCTGGCAACAGCAGCGGTTTGCTCACTCATCTTTTTCTGTCAGTGTGAATGTATCTGCTCACCAGCTCGCCCAGGAAAACTATGTCAAACAGATTGATGAGGTTTTAGCCAAAACTCAGCTTGATCCTCAGTGCTTAAACTTAGAAATTACAGAAACGGTAATTATGCAAAGCAATAACTTTGCTGCCAGCGTAATCCGCGATCTCCGCGATCGACATATTCGGCTCAGCATCGATGATTTTGGTACGGGTTATTCATCGCTCAGCTATCTTCACTCCTTCCCCCTGGATCATCTCAAAGTCGATCGTTCTTTCATTCAACGGCTTCATGAAGAAAGTAGCTTGAGTTTAGTGACTGCGATCGTTCAAGTTGCTAAAACAATGGACATGAGATTGATTGCAGAAGGCATTGAAACAACCGAGCAACTGACCCAACTAAAATTGTTAGGCTGTCAGATGGGCCAGGGATATTTATTCTCTAAGCCTTTGCCCGTAGAAGAAATGACTAATTTGTTAGCTCAATCTTTGGGCGGTATCGCCAACGGATAAACGTTGCAACAGTTCGGGATATATTTACGATTTCGACTTCAAGAGTAGAGCCAAACTAGGTACAAATTGTAATTGTGGATAATGCTATAGGCATGACTGAAGCAGCGTACCAACATAGCGTGCCAGCATATTTTGGCGTTGCTGAATTTGAGTATGATTCGCCCCCCTAGCCCCCCAAAGTTGGGGGGAACGAATCCTCAAAGTCCCCCAGCATTGGGAGATTTAGGGGACGATGCAATATCCAACCCAATCGCAGCGCTGTGTACGGTTTCGCGCAATACTCGATCGTGGCTCTCATGAGACAGGGCAAAAATGAGGAAGACAAAGATTTCTGATTAACTCCTTCTCAGGATAGACTCTAATTTTTCGCCTCATCATGAAAACTAATAAAAGACTTGACTGCCAGCAATTGGTCTGAAAGTCTGATGCAGTGGGAGCAAGCTGCGATCGCTTCAGTTTGCTCCGGCTTCTGCTGGTCAATTGCCCCTGGTCTAAAATCAGCGGTTTCGCTACTTTAAAGATCCAAAACATCTACATTCGCTATGTACCTATCAGTCTGGCCCGGTAAGCCCTATCCCCTGGGAGCCACCTGGGACGGCAAGGGCACCAACTTTGCTCTGTTTTCAGAACACGCCACTGGAGTAGAACTCTGCCTGTTCGACAAGAAAGGACGCGAAACCCGCCTAAAACTTACCGAAGTCAGCAACTTTGTCTGGCATGGGTATGTGCCGTCGATCGGTCCCGGACAGCGATATGGATTTCGGGTACATGGTCCCTTTGCCCCGCAGGAAGGACACCGCTTTAACCCGAGTAAGCTGCTAATTGACCCCTATGCCAAAGCCGTGGACGGCGATATTCGGTTTGGGGAAGAAATTTTTGGCTATCGCTGGGGCGATGAAGCAGAAGATCTCTCTTACTCAGAATTAGACGATGCCCATCTAGTTCCCAAGAGCATCGTAATTGATGAGTATTTTGACTGGGAAGGCGATGATCTGCTGCAAACACCGCGCCATGAGACGATCGTTTACGAGGTTCACGTACGGGGCTTTACCAAGCTGCATCCCGAGATTCCGCCTGAACTGCGGGGAAGCTATGCAGGGTTAGGGCATCCGGCTGCCATTTCGCATTTGCAATCGTTGGGAGTGACCGCAGTCGAACTCATGCCCGTGCATCATTTTCTGGCTTGTCCAGGGCATTTAGCGGGCAAGGGCTTGCGCAATTATTGGGGCTATGACTCGATCAACTACCTGGCTCCCTATGCAGGCTATAGTGCTAGCGGCAAGCAGGGACAGCAGGTGACGGAATTCAAGCAAATGGTGAAGGCACTGCATCGCGCCGGAATTGAGGTGATTCTGGACGTGGTGTACAACCACACGGGCGAAGGCAACCAGATGGGTCCAACCCTGTCGCTGCGCGGCATTGACAACGCATCATACTACCGTTTGGTGGAAGGAATGCCCCGCTATTACATGGACTTCACCGGATGCGGTAATTCGCTGAACGTGCGCCATCCCCAGGTACTGAAGCTGATTATGGACAGCCTGCGTTACTGGGTGCTGGAGATGCACGTAGACGGCTTTCGGTTTGACCTGGCTTCTGCTCTTGCCCGCGAACTGTATGCGGTCGATCGCCTGGCGTCTTTCTTCGACATTATTCACCAAGACCCAATCCTGGCGGATGTAAAGCTGATTGCTGAGCCGTGGGATGTGGGCGAAGGCGGCTATCAGGTCGGAGAGTTTCCGCTGTTGTGGTCGGAGTGGAACGGCAAATATCGTGATACGGTACGCGACTTCTGGCGGGGCGAGGATAGCCGTCTGGCGGAGTTTGCCTATCGGTTTACGGGCAGTTCAGATCTGTACCAAAGCAACGGACGCAACCCCAGTGCAAGCATTAACTTCATCACAGCGCATGATGGATTCACGCTGCACGATCTGGTGAGCTACAACGAAAAGCACAACGAAGCGAACGGGGAAGAAAACCGAGACGGCGAAAGCCATAACCGATCGTGGAACTGCGGCGCAGAGGGCGACACCGACGACCCCGATATTCTAGCTCTGCGCCAAAAACAGCAGCGCAATTTTCTCGTCACGCTGATGCTATCCCAGGGCATTCCCATGCTGGTGAGCGGCGATGAAATGGGTCGATCGCAAAAAGGCAACAACAACGCCTACTGTCAGGACAATGAGCTTTCCTGGCTGCACTGGGATTTGCAGGAGGACAACGACCAACTGCTAAACTTTACCCGCGAGCTGATTCACTTCCGGCGCAATCATCCCATTTTTCGGCGGCGTAAGTGGTTTCAGGGACGGGCAATTCGCGGGTCTGGCGTAAACGATATTGCCTGGTTCAACCCAGACGGCAAACGCATGACCGAAGAGCAGTGGCACGATGGCTTTGCCAAGGCGATCGGCATTTTCCTCAACGGTCAGGAAATTCTCACCCCCGGTGCATACGGTGAACGCATTGTGGATGACAGCTTCCTGATGCTGTTTAACGCCCACTACGAGCCGCTGGACTTCTTCTTGCCGGCTGGACTGAATAAATGGGCATGGCTGACGCTGATCGACACCACGCAACCGCGCATGATCGAAGATGGTGATTGCCATGAAGGGGGAACTGCTTCGCATCAATACACCGATGACAAGCCAATTACAGTCGCAGAGCGATCGATCGTGCTGCTGAAGTGTTTGGGCATGGCGTGATCGCTCGAACGGTAGGTGGACATCGCGGTTGTTTAGGAGCGGGGGGAGCGGCAAATCCAGCAAACCCCCTATCAGGGCGGGGAGGTTCTAACGGGATAGTTCTCAGGGGTGATGTGAATCCCTGCCGAAATGTGTAGAAAAATAAAGGATTTGTTTGATAATCCGCTTTTTCTCGCCCGCATTCTGAACTTCACAAACGCCGCCATGCAAATCGGATCCCGCTATCTTGGTAACGGTCAGTGTCAATTTACTGTCTGGTCGCCGCTCAGCCAGCAGGTCGATCTTCATCTCGTGTCGCCCGAAGACAAGCTCATTCCGCTTCAGCGCAGCGAACAGGGCTACTGGCAGACCACGATTGCTGCCGAACCCGGCACGCTATATTTCTATCGACTCAATAACGAGGTCGATCGCCCCGATCCCGCATCGCAATCGCAGCCGCAGGGTGTTCATGAGGCTTCTGAAGTGGTTGACCAGGGCAAGTTCACCTGGAGCGATGAGCAGTGGCAAGGGGTTCCGCTTGAAGATCTGGTGATTTACGAACTTCATGTCGGCACGTTCACAGCCGAAGGAACCTTTGATGCGATCATTCCCCGCATTCCCGAATTGCTGGAGCTGGGGATCAATGCGATCGAGATTATGCCCATTGCTCAGTTTCCGGGCGATCGCAACTGGGGCTATGACGGGGTATATCCCTACGGGGTGCAGCAGTCCTACGGCGGCGTGGAAGGCTTAAAGCGATTGGTGAACGCCTGTCATCAGCAGGGCATGGCGGTGGTGCTGGACGTGGTGTATAACCACATGGGACCGGAAGGCAATTATTTCAGCCAGTTTGCGCCCTACTTTACCGATCGCTACCGGACGCCCTGGGGCAGTGCAATGAACTTTGACGATGCCTACAGCGACGAAGTGCGGAATTATTTTGTTGAGAACGTGCGCTACTGGCTACGAGATTATCACCTGGACGCGCTGCGGCTGGACGCGGTTCACGCGATTTACGATTTTGGCGCAAAGCACATTTTGCAAGAAATGGCAGAAGCAGCTGATCAGATTGCAGCTGAAACCGGATGCAGAAAATATTTAATTGCCGAAAGCGACCTCAACGATCCGCGCATTATTCGATCGCCGGAAGCAGGCGGCTATGGCGTTCATGCGCAGTGGTGCGACGATTTTCACCATTCGCTGCGAACAATTCTTACTAAAGAAAGCCATGGCTATTATGCCGACTACGGCGACCTCGACAAGCTTGCCAGAGCCTACCGGGATAGCTTTGTTTATGCCTGGAGCTATGCGCCCAGCCGCAAACGACATCACGGCAATACAGCAAGCGACTGCCCTCCCAGTCAGTTTGTGATTTGCACTCAAAATCACGATCAGGTCGGCAACCGAATGCTGGGCGATCGACTGACTGAAATCGTGTCGTTTGACGCGCTGAAACTGGCGGCGGCGGCGATGCTGCTGTCTCCCTTTCTTCCGATGCTGTTTATGGGCGAAGAGTACGGCGAGGAAGCTCCGTTCCAGTATTTTGTTAGCCACGGCGATCCCGATTTGGTGGCAGCGGTGCAAAAGGGTCGCAAAGAAGAGTTTGCTGCGTTTCATGCAGAAGGCGAAGCTCCCGATCCGCAGTCGGAAGAAACGTTTATGCGATCGAAGCTGAACTGGGAAAAGCGGCATGAAGGCAAGCACAAAACCCTCTGGCAGTTCTACCAAACCCTCATTCGCATGCGGCGAGAAATTCCAGCACTGACGTATAAAGACCGGAACTGTATGGAGGTTGCCGTGCTGGATGACGAACAGGTGCTTACGCTGCGTCGCTGGTATCAGGATCAGGAGGTGGTTTGTTTATTTAACTTTCACGCGAAGCCTGTGGATCTCAGCCTCACTTTAGCGGACGGCAACTGGAAAAAGCTGCTTGATTCCAGCGATGCCGCTTGGAGTGGAAGTGGATCAACCTCTGCCGAAACCGTCACTGTCAATGCAGCACAGCCACAGACGTTTCAGCTGAATGCAGAAAGCGTTGTAGTGTATAGCAAATAGCGTTTTGAGCTGTCAACCGTTCCCGGTAAGGCGATCGAGCGTTTGCCTGTTCTGTTGGAAGAATTTCCTCGGCCTGGAATCTACCTTACAGGACTCCTCTTTTCAGAATAAGTGTGGCAATATACTCATACCTGAAAAGCAAATTGCCGTCGCACCCCGGATATGAGCGCATTGGTTGACTATACATGGGTTGCCCATATATTGGTCGCCGATCATTGTTTACATAAAAACCAAACAGCAGTTTTCACTGGTCTCTGAATTAAAAGCCTTTAGCCCCCCTATGATGCGAATTCCCTTAGCGACTTATCGGCTTCAGTTCACCCCGGACTTCAGGTTTGCTCACGCTCAGGCGATCGTCTCTTACCTGGCAGAACTGGGCATTTCAGATATTTATGCCTCACCCGTTTTAACAGCGCGTCAGGGCAGCACCCACGGTTATGATACCGTCAACCCTAAACAAATCAGCCCAGAGTTAGGGGGGGAAGAAGCCTTTAACGCACTCCTTGAGGAACTCAAGCCCCGGGATATGGGTTGGCTGCAGGACATTGTGCCCAACCACATGGCGTTCGACAGCCAAAATTACATCCTGGTAGATGTGCTGGAGAACGGTCCTGACTCCCAATATCACGACTATTTTGACATCGACTGGAATCATCCTTACGAAGGGCTAAAGGGAAAGGTACTGGCGCCCTTTTTAGGTAAGTTTTACGGTGACTGTTTAGAAAGCGGTGAACTCCAGCTTAAATACAACGAACAAGGCATTTCGATTAATTACTACGCGCTCAGTTTCCCGATTCGGATCGAGTCGTATAGCCATGTGCTGATGCACAATCTATCGCAGATTCGCGAGAAGTTAGGACGCAATGATCCGAGTTTTGTGAAACTGCTGGGCGTTCTGTATATGCTGCGCTACATTCCATCAGAAACAGAGCGGCGAGAACGCTATGACCAGATCACCTTTATTAAGCGAATGCTTTGGGAATTGTGGAATGACAGCCCTGAAATCAAAGCATTTATCGAAGAAAACATTCAGACTTTCAACGGTGAAGTTGGCAATTCTGCAAGCTTTAACTTGCTGGACAACCTGCTATCAGAACAGTTTTTCCGCCTTTCTTATTGGAAGGTTGGAAACGAAGAGCTAAACTATCGGCGATTCTTCACGGTGAACGATTTGATCGCAATGCGGGTTGAGGAAGAGCGCGTTTTTGACACGACCCATTCCTTTATTTTTCAGCTTGTTGAAGAAGGCAAATTTACAGGCTTGAGAATTGATCACATTGACGGTTTGTATCATCCGGCACAATATATTGCTCGTTTGCGAGAACAAGCCCCGGATGTGTATCTCGTCGTTGAGAAGATCCTGGAACCTCATGAAGAGCTACCGCTTAATTGGGCAGTTCAGGGAACGACAGGCTATGACTTTATGAGCAAGATAAACTGCTTATTCTGTCAACAGTCCAGCGAAACCGAATTTGATGCTATCTATCAAAACTTTATCGGTCGAGCAATATCCAGCGAGGAACTGATTGACGAAAAGAAACGCCTGATCATCGGCAAACATCTAGCAGGCGATATTGATAACCTGGCAATTTTGCTGAAACAGCTTTCGGAACGCTATCGCTATACCAGTGACTTCACTATGTATGGTTTGAAGCGGGCACTGGTGGAAGTGCTGGCCATGTTCCCGATTTATCGCACCTATGTCAGCTCCGAAGGATTTCGGAAACCTGATCAGGAATGCCTGCGGCAGGTCATTGAGAAGGCAAAAGAGAAGATTCCCAACTTCAACAATGAGGTGTCGTTTATCGAAAAGTTCCTGCTGCTGGAATTTGACGAAAAACTGCCAGAGGAAGACAAAAAACTCTGGCTCCATTTCATTATGCGAATGCAGCAGTTTACGGGACCGCTGATGGCGAAAGGTGTTGAAGACACGGCAATGTACGCCTACAATCGCCTGGTTTCTCTGAATGAAGTGGGTTCGAGCATTTCTCAGTTTGGCATCTCGATCGAAGACTTTCACGCCTACAACCAGAATCGAGCTGCCCAGTGGCCCCATGCCATCAGTGAAACAGCGACCCACGACACCAAGCGGGGCGAAGATGTACGTGCCCGACTCAACGTGCTGTCGGAACTGCCTCAGGAATGGGAACACCATCTGAAAAACTGGCATGCCATTAATGCACCCCTCAAAGACACCGTAGACGGCTTGGATGCTCCTGCTCACAACGACGAATATTTCCTGTATCAAACGTTGCTGGGAGCTTATCCGTTTGATGCTGCCGAACACGATACGTTTATCGATCGGGTTAAAGAATACGTGATCAAAGCCTGCCGCGAGTCGAAAGTTCACTCGTCCTGGCAACTGCCCGACAGCGACTACGAGGCTGCCTATACGCAGTTTGTCGATCGCATTTTGAAGAACACCGACGACAATCTGTTCCTGCAAGAATTCCGCCCTTTCCAGCGCAAGCTTCAGCACTACGGCATTTGTAATTCGCTGTCTCAAACGCTGCTGAAGATGACCGCTCCGGGCGTACCCGATTTCTACCAGGGCACAGAGCTATGGGATTTGAGCCTGGTCGATCCCGATAACCGCCGTCCGGTGGATTACGAAAAGCGGTTCCATTTCCTCAGAGACCTGAAGCAGCAGATCGACACCGACATTTTCGGCTGCATTAATCAACTGCTGAAGTCTCCTGACGACGGACGGATCAAACTCTTCCTGATTCACCAGGTACTCAAAGCGCGTCACGCCCTTGCCGACCTGTTTCAGCGCGGCAGCTACGAAAAAATCGCTGTAGTAGGCAGCCTGAAGGCGCATTTGACTGCCTTTATGCGCGAGTTGGGTGACACCAAGGCGATCGTCATTGCGCCCCGCTTTCCGACAGCGATCGTGAAAGAAGGCGAATACCCGATCGGCGAACAGGTCTGGCACGAAACTCGCCTGCTGCAACCCCCCGGATCGTCTTCGCTATGGCGCGATGTGATTACGGGACGGGAAATCTCCAGCGAGGAAACGATCTGGATTAAGGAAGTACTAACTCATTTCCCGGTTGCGCTGTTGGTGAGTCAGGAGTAGGAATGGTTTGAGACCCTGGTTTGAAAGCGATAAAAGGGGCTACATTGCTTCCTAAATAGAGGATGAAAGGGGCAATATAGCCCCTCAATTCCTCAAATCTGGGGAACTTTGAGTTCCCTCAAGCGAGCCAGGTTCCTCTTAGCATTAGAAGGCAAGATTAGAAGGCAAGGGGCAGTCGGGGAAGAACCCTGACCGATAAAGCATTCTTTTAAGACGAAAAATCAACATCTAGCGTCCAAAATTGGTATCCGATCGCCAACATCGCACTACAATAAGAACAAGCGATCTGGTCTAAGGACAGAACGGTCATGAATCTTTTCCAACGGTTGCGGGATGTGATCGGGTTAGGCGAGGGCTACGACGAGTACGACGAGTATGACGAAGATGGCGAACTAATCGAAGGCGAACCGCCAAACGACGGCCGATCGCCTATGCAGCGGTCTGCGTCGGGAAAAGTCGTGGGTATGCCCGGTGTGCTGATGGAAGTCACGCTTATGCAGCCGCGATCGTTTGAAGAAGCTGCTCAGGCGGTTCTGGCACTGCGCGAACGCAAATCGGTCGTTTTAAACCTGGGATCACTCGACCCTGTTCAGGCGCAACGCTGCGCGGACTATGTGGCAGGCGGGGCATTTGCGATCGACGGACATCAGCAACAGCTCAGCACTCACATCTTCCTCTTTACCCCCAGCTTCGTCCAAATCACCCAATCCGGCGTCGAAGCCACCATGCAGCAAATCGCCCAAGCGCAACAAAATCCCTGGATACCCCCCAATTCCGCCTCACCTACCTCCTCATCCACCTATCTCCCTACCTCCTCATCCACCCGTCCCCCTCGCCCCCTATGATGGAGATCGCTGCCACCCATCATCGGACACCGATCATCGAACAATGACAACTGTTTGGGAGCTAGATTTCTACTCGCGCCCCGTGCTGGACGAGAACCAAAAAAAACTCTGGGAAGTGCTGATTTGCGAAAGTCCAATGGACATTCAGCGACAGCCAGATTCGCTGTTTCGCTATGCCGAGTTTTGCCCGAACGCTCAAGTCAACTCGGTTTGGCTGCGGGAAGCAATCGATCGGGCGATCGAAAAGGCAAGCCAGCCCCCGGATAAAATCCGCTTTTTTCGGCGACAAATGAGCAACATGATCACCAAAGCCTGCGAAGAAGCAGGAATTCCGGCTTACTCCAGTCGGCGTACGCTCGTTTTGCCACAGTGGATTCAATCACGAATGCAGGACTATTACCCCACCCTGCCGAATTATCAGGCGAGTAACAATCCCTCGGTTGCCATGCCTACGTCCCAGCCCCAGCCTCTGCCGGATGCGCTCGTGGGCGATCGATGGGCATCTGTCACGCTGGAGGCGGCTGCCTTTTTGGAAATGCCGGAATGGGAAATTGGCTTTAGCGAATCTTTTCCACTGAGTCTGTTTGACATCGCGCCCGACCAGCCGATTCCTGGAATAATCATTTATTCCTCGCGTGCCCTGCCCCTTGCCGCCTGGATGTCGGGCTTAGAGCTTGCCTTTGTTCGTTACAAAAGCGAATCGCCTGCTCAGCTCTTGCTGGAAACGGGCGGGCTTGACTCCTGGGTTTTGGCTTCGCTGCCGAAACCTGCGCTGCAATCTGAAGCAAAAGAGTTTGAAGCTGCTAAACAAGAGGCGAACGGCGTACATTTTATTGCGGTGCAGTCGCCCACCCAAACCGAAGCGTTCGCAGGCTTCTGGCTGCTCCAGGAAGTGAAGCTAGCCTAATGTCCCCCAATCCCGGAAGATAGGGAAGAAGCAAAACGTCTCTGTTCTCCCTCATTGACCTTTTCTCCAATCACAAGAACTATGGGATCTGACCATTCCCCCTCGGAATTACGGGCAGAGCAACTGCTGCAACTTGCAAAGCGATCGGGCGCAGAAGCCGCAGAGGTGTTTGAGTCACATTCGCTCTCACGTCCGGTCTTTTTTGAGGCGAATCGGCTAAAACAGCTTGAAAGCTCGCAGTCTGAAGGCGTTGCCCTTCGACTCTGGCGCAACGGCTGTCCGGGCTTAGCGGTTGCTTATGGTGCGGTTGAGCCTCAAGCTCTGGTCGATCGTGCCCTTGCCCTCAGCGAACTGAATGAACCAGAGACGATCGAACTCTCACCGCCTTCGGGTCAGTCTTACCCGGATTTGGGTGAGTCAATTCCTGTTGAAACGCTAGTGGAATGGGGTAAGGAGTCGATCGCCCTGGTGCGAGAAGCATACCCGGAAATTCTTTGTACCGCTGAGTGGGAGTGCGACGCAGAAACGACCCGCTTAATGAATACTGAAGGCTTAGACTGCGGCTATACCGACACGACCCTAAGCTGCTATCTCTCTGCTGAATGGGTGCGCGGTGATGATTTCCTCAGCGTGTCCGACGGGCAAACCCAGCGTGAACCGCTTGATCCGGTGCTTCTGGCACAGCAGATTATTCAGCGATTAGACTGGGCAAAACGCAATACGGCTCCCCCCGTGGGAAAAGTGCCCGTCCTGTTTACGGCAAAAGCTGCGGATATGCTCTGGGGCACCGTTCAGGCGGCTCTGAGCGGCAAACAAGTAATCGAGCGGGCTTCTCCCTGGAGCGATCGCTTAGGCGAAACGGTGACTTCCCCCAGCATCACGCTCAGTCAGGAACCCGATCGCGGTCCCTTTAGCTGTCCGTTTGATGACGAAGGCACCCCGACCAAACCAATTACCTTTATCAAAGACGGCATGTTGCAGTTGTTTTATACCGATCGCCGAGTAGGTCGGCAGTTGGGCAGCGGCACGACTGGAAATGGTTTCCGTCCGGGC
>NZ_JACJOR010000302.1:0-11918 GCF_014695615.1 Leptolyngbya sp. FACHB-711 | reverse complement strand
GTGGTTCGTGCTCAAGAATTGGATGCGTCAACGCTGGGATGAATTTGATAGCTTTCGCGATTGTGTCGATGCTGCCTTCAACCATTGTTCGAACGTGTATCCGTAAAGCTATATCTTTTGCAACCTTGATGCGGATATCTGCCATTTTGAGAGCTGAATGGGTGGATAATTAAGGTGGGGCTGTCTTTAGGATTTCCAGGTTAGGGTGCTGGAGTTACTGCAGATGAGGCGATCGCTTTCAGTAGATAAACTAGGCAATCAGTTCCTTGCGCGATCGTTGCAGGTCACTGATCGCTTCCTGCTTGTAACAGTTGCTCAACCGTTAAGTCAAGTTCAGGAAATAGTGTAGATAGGAGGCGATCGCTTCCCTGGTATTCCACCGACTCATACAGCCCATCAACCAGCGTTAGCACCAACACTCGCTTTTTCATTGGATCAATAATCCAATACTCAGGAATGCCTCGCGCTGCATACTCCGATCGTTTAAACCGATAATCCCGATCCTCATTTTTCTTGCCTGGAGATACAACCTCGATCGCTAATAAGGGAGCAGGCATATCTCCTGTAATCGTGCTGTGTCCTGATGCCAATAGCGATGCCGCCAACTCCTCCCCCAAAACCATTAAATCCGGCATTCGCACTCGACCCGCTACAACAATCTCAATATCCTTGTGTCGTAACCATGTCACTGGCACAAATCGCGCCAACGATACCAGCAGGAATACAGAAATCCTGGCATTGAGGTTGCTTTCGGGCGGCATCTTAATGATTTCTCCATCTACAAACTCTTGCTGCCCTTCATAAATTTCTTCTAATGCTAAATAGTCTGAAATCGTCTGTTTTGTAACAGTCATCCCAAATCCTCCAACTCGCCATCCTTCGTACTCCTTACCCCTCAACCTCCACTCTAACGCCGCTCAACCTCCACAACCTCCGTCCATTCAAACTCATTCGGGCTTTGCCGCACCAGTGGGTAAGTTTCTCCATTTAAGACGATCGCCTCTGGCTCACAGTCAGGCTTTGCCGAGTTAAACACCAACACATATTCCTTGTCGATGTAAGGTTCCATTTCCGTTTCCACCTCACCGCGCCACTGTGTCTTCGTTGCCAACACCACTAACTGATCCGCCAACATGGGAATCAACTTCGCAATCTGCCGCCGATAGTTCTCATCCAGCGTCCCAAAGGGCGAATCCATCACGATTGGAAAACTGCTGCTATCCAGCCCAATCAGCGAATGCTTCTTACTCCAATAGCGCACCCGCTCAATAATGCTGCCAATAAACGACAGACTGAGAATCTGGTTCTCTCCGGTTGAAGGCGCAGCAATACTCTCACCATCGGTTAAATTTTCGACTAGCACCAGTTCATAGTTTTCCGTCAGTTTAGGAACCTGCGTCTTAAAAGACACCTGCCGGAAAATCTCTCGAACCTTCTGTTCCAACACCACCCTAAACTTGCTATCTACCCGCGATCGCACTTGGGTAAGGCGATCGATCGCATCATCTGTCGCCTTCATCTGCCGCTGAATCAGGGCCTGTTGCTTGCTCTTTGCCTTCAGGTCCTTGATCTGCTTGTTCAGATCGCCAATCTCTCCTTCGCACTCCTCAATATCCCGCGCCACATTTTCATCTTCCCGATGCAGGTCAATGATCCTGTCCTCAATCTCCTCCAGGCGTTTTTCCAAACCACTGACATTGACATCTTCGCTGCCCTTCAACTGCTCCCGGATGTCGTCAAGCTGGTTCTCTAACGTCGAAAGATGTCGCCGCAAATTTTCGATGCTGGCTTGCTCTTGCTCCACCTCTGCCCAAAATTCTGGAATTTGTCGCTCAATACTGTTCACCTCACCGCCCATCTGAATCACCGCTTCCTCGACCTGCTGAATCCCAGAGCGATCGAGCCACGATTCTACCTGCTTGCGAGCCTTTGTCCCTTGCTCTAGTTGGGTGCCGCAGATGCACGCCCCATCCTCCAGCAAGTCTTCTACAAACTGTTGCTTAATTCCGGCAGGCAATTCTCCGCGCTGCCGCAATTCATCGGCGAGATTGCGAAACTGGGCGATCGCATCGGTGAGAAACACCATATATCCCCTCGCTGAGATCGTCCGTCGCAGCTTATCTTCACTGCGATCGAGTTGTGCCTGAATTTCCTCCTCCTGTCGCTTCAGATCATCCCGCCGCTCCTGAATTTGCCCAACCTTATCCAGGTCACGTAGCTGCGCGGTTACTTTCTGCTTCTGCTCCTCAAACGCCTCCAGTTCAGATGCAATTTCCTCCCGTCCAGCCTCCAGTTGAGCCTTCTCCTCAATCAGGTCTTCTTTCTCTTTCACCAGTCGCTTTGTTTCTGGATCGCCAAGCTCTGCCAGTTCCTTGTTGAGCGATCGGTAGGCTTCCTTCAAATGGTTAATGGCCCGATCCAGCACCTCCACGCTCAGCAGTGTCCGAATGGCTTTAGAAATCTCTGATTTGTTTTCTGATTTGACAATGCGATCGATCCGCTCTCCATCAAAAAAGAAGTAGCGATGCAAACTCTCTGGCAAAACCTGCCCCACTTTGTCTTCTGGCACCTCTGGAGGCTGAACCAATTTGCCATTGATCTGAAGCGCAAGTTCTCCCCCCTGTTCGATCGGCAACTCACCCGAATGCGACTTCTCGATGTAGCACGATCGTCTAGCACGATAGCGATTGCTGTTATGCTCAAACACAACCTCGACCCAGCAATCAACTCGTTTTCCTGAGGCAGTTTGGGCAATGGCTCGTTTATTAATATGCTGCTCTGGCGAAGCAAATGCCCCTGTATGCTGACCGTATAGCACCCAGGTAAAGGCATTGAGCAGTGTGGTTTTACCTGCCCCGTTATTACCATGAATGACTGTAACACTACGTCCCGGCTGCCCCGCCAGATTAATCTCCACTTCTCCCCAAAACTGACGGAAATTGAACAGCTTCATCGAGACTAGCTTCATTTCACCGCATCCTTAATAATTTGGAGAATATCGGCTTTCACCCTGGGTCTATCCGAGTGTAAGTTCTCTTTCTCCACTCGAATCACCTCCCGAATAATTTTTTCAACTTCAGGGGGCGCAGTCGTAATCGGTTCTTCAATGTCGTTATAATCTGAAGCCATACTTACTTAAAGTTCTAATAATTGATACCTTTCTTGCAGCAGTAGCAGTACTTTTCTAGCCTGTCCGCTATTGACAGCTAAATCGGCGAACTCAACAAACCGCTTCAACTCCTTTCGCAGTAAATTTCGCTCGATACTCCAAGATTCCCGTCCCAAATCAGGAGGTATCACAATCATGTCAAACAACTCAGCCCTTTCTTTGCCTGGACTCGGACGCAGAATCCGCCCCCGTCGCTGGATGAACTGCCGAGGGTTGCTACTACTCGCCAAGATCACAGCAGTTTGAATGGCTGGAATATCCACGCCTTCATCTAAGCAACGAATCGCTACCAATCCCTGTAGGATGCCCTGCATGAATTGGTAGCGCAGTTCTTCCCGCTCCTCCAGGCTAGTTTCGGCTGTGTAAGTTTTAACTCGGTAGCCTAACTCGTCTTGTAGCAAAGCCGTAGCCGCTTCAAGTTGACGAATGCTCTCTTCAGTCAATTGGTCCTCAACAGAACCGTCACCACAATAGAACAAGGTATGACTGGTTTGCAGACGCGTGGACATAATTTGGCGCAAAGCATTTAGTTTATTGGCTGCTGCTCCTACAATCCGCGCCCGTTGCATCAGTAGCGCCGTTAGTATCTCGTTGTCATCTGCATCGCCTCCGATCCCAATGGCTCGACCAATGCGACTGGTGAGTTCCTCATATCGCTCAATCTCAGGCTCTGTTAACTCTACTAAAACCGGATAATAAAGATAAGGAACTAACGCTTTAGCAGCGATCGCATCTTTCAAGGTAAACTCTGGCTCCAAAACAGGACCAAAGTATTCAAGCAATCGCTTTGTACCGCGCTCATCAAAGTATCGTTCAGGCGTAGCCGAGAGCGCCAATCGTAGTTTAATTTCTTGGGGCAGGCTTGACTCTAAACGGGTTGCTCCTAAGTTGTGTGCCTCATCCCCAATGATGAACGATCGCTTCGGGAAAAATTGCAGTTGAGACTGGAGGCTGTCTCGCATTAATGTTGCATTCGTTGTAATCACAGTAACAAACTGTTGATTTTCTGAAAGCACTGCTAATAGTTGAGATTGCAGTTCTCCTTGCCAGCTTTTCACCGTTTCAAATGCCAGAATGGGTTGTAAGCCAAACTGACGAGCTTCTTCTGCCCACTGAGTCACCAAATGTCGGTAGGGACAGACGATCAGTAACGCCTGGAGCGGTTTATCTTGCTCAACACTTGTCCGATACAGTTCAGCCGTGATCGCCAGAGCCGTGATCGTCTTGCCACTCCCCGTTGCCATCTTCAACGTGCCTCGTCCCTTGTTGGCAAACCAGTTGGCGATCGCCTGCTGCTGGTAAGGACGTAGCTTTAGCCAAGAGGGGATTTTGGGCACTCCCTTAAGAGGCAAGCCGGAAGTGGAATAGCCACCGCTTGGCTCTGACACTCTGGGTTCTATTAACGGCGGCTCTCTAGGACATAGTCTCAGGAGATTCTGCTGCACCGCTTCTGGAAATTCCAGTACATCCAAGTTTTCAGTCCGATTATCCCAAAGGCGCTGAAAGTTCTCAACCTTCCGCAAAGCTCTTCTACGGAAGGGCATATCCCACGAGCAGTAAACATCGATACACTCAAAATTCTCAATTAAGGCGCTGTAGCTCTCATTAGCTGATCCCATAAATGTGACGAAATTACCCTCGCTGTCGGAGAAAATCCCTACTTTCTCGTGATAAATCCCCCGGTCACGTATCATCTTAGGGACAGCAAGCTTAATTTCTAGAAATCCCTTAGCCAGTAGCCAGGCAAGACAAGTCAGGCGATCGTGAACGACTTGGTCAAACTCAGATTCCAACTCCCGCAAGAGGGTATCGGTAATGGCTGCTTCCCGCTGCTTCAGTCCTTGAGCGATCGCGTTTGCATCTTCAGGGGATAGCTGAGGGGATGCAATCAATTGCATTCTTCCCCCAGAACGAATTAAAGCAGTTAAGCCTTTTGCTGCCGCTGCCATTGAGGAACTAGAGAAATAGCCAACTGCTCGTTTATAAACGACCGAGTTTTCGAGACAAGGAGTATAAAAATCTTGAATCAGATCACAGCTATCACTCCGATATTCATCCTGAATCTCTAAATCACTCAGACTCAACGCCAACAGCCCTTCAATATGTTTGCTTTAGTCTAGCCCGTCTGACTCCAAAGCAAAAAGAGCCGTTGTTCAAATCCACCTCTCTCTGCGCGTCGGTGTTCCTGCTCTGCTCGAACGGTTGCAGGATTAATCTGATGTACTGCCATTAACGCATCTATAACTTCCAGCAAATCAGCTAGCTCCTTAGGCAGTTCCTGAGTGTCAGCCTCGGCAACTTCATGTGCTTCCTCAATCAACTTCTGGCGTAGGGCTTGCTGATATTCCTCCTCCGATAGCACCTCTGACGCACATTTTCTTCCTGCTTCCTCAATAATCTCGGGAATGCGATCACGTACCAGCTTGTTATAAACCTTTCTCATCTATCTATAAGTCAATTTAATCGATATGACTGAGAATATCAGTGAACCTGCGCAATAGTTTTATTATCACAGAGAAGCATGGTGGGTTGACGCAAGAGACAACCTTAGCGCCATCCTCTAACCAGTGAAATAAACACAAGAAGTATTGACTGCCTCGATTAGTCCCAAAATGGGTAAAATGTACCCTTTTGTCTCTAAGTTGAATAAGGAACAGTTCGACTACTGTAATTAAATAGAGGCAATCCTTGCGGCAATGGCAAAGCCGTGCTGTAAAGCGCCAGCTATCTATTAACCTTGTAAGCTATCGAAGCCGATAGGAAGTTTACAAAATAGGAACTGGGATACGATTCACAGGCTTAGCATAAACTCGATCGAATCATCTCAGCCGAATTCCCAACCCACTTGGCAAGTTGAATACTGGCAATATCTCCCTCTCGACAAAGGCTACAGAAGGTATGGCGCATTTGATAGGGATTGCGGTATTCAACGCTGGGCAGTACCTCACCATCTGGCAGTAAGGTGTCCTGCGAGAGAGAGGCAAGAACCTTCGTCCAGGCACGAGTCGTGAAATTGTGCCAATCGATAAACTTCCCTTTGGGGCTAGGAAACACCAGGGACTCTGGATGGCAATCCTTTGGCTTAATTGTGGCAATGATTTCTGCGAGTTGAGCATTGACAGGGAAGTTTCTCAGCTTTTGAGTTTTCAGCCCATCCTGAATCACCAGTTTCTTGCCATCGTAGATAAGAACTCGTCGGAAAGTGATGAAATGTTGGCTGATATGCTTCCACTGCAAGGCAAGAGCCTCAGAAGGTCGGCATCCCGTGAAAAATAGGAATTCGACAAGCGAGGCATATTTGCCGTAGTGGCGATCCGCCTTGAAGGCAGTAATGATGCGATTGCGCTCCTCTGTCGTGAAAGGATAGATTTCCTCTTCCTCCTCGCCCTCAGACTTTTCCAACTCAATTTCTGCTGCCATTCCCTGAAAAGGGTTGGAATCGATCAACCCCACCTTTTTCGCCCATTTGCAGCTTGCCGATAGCTGCGTCAGAACTCGTTTTGTAGAATCCGCAGGGACGTTAGCATTCAACCAGTCAAAGGTAGCCTGAGCTTCAGTCAGCCGTTTATAGGGGCACCTACTTATATGATTTGCGACCCATCCATACATCCTGATCGTAAATGTTGACTTTTTGTGCGATCGCACCTCCCTGTAGCGATTCCAAATCTCAGCCAAATCTAGACTCTCAGCAGGGTTAAGAGGAGTCGTGTCATCAGTAGCCGTAGCCGACTGCACCTTATATTTTAGTTGGACTTAGCGTTGGGTTGGCTCAGCCTATAACAGTGGCAGTGGTCAACGGCAGAACCGGAGATGTTCTGACTTATCGAACTCCTCGTACATTACTAGGCGATCGCTACTCTCTCCTCAACCGTCAACGACAACGGCAAAAGCAGAATGCCCTGCAACGTCACAAAAATCAGAAGCGCGGCGTAGCATACCAACCTTCAGAATCAGAACTGGGTCAGTATGTTGATCGCCTACTGGCACAGTCCGTCATTCAACTGGCTCAACAGTATCAAGCGGGCAGCATCGTGATTCCTAGCCTGAAGCATCTTCGAGAATTACTCTCCAGTGAGATCACGGCAAAGGCTGAACAGAAGTGTCCGGGTTCGGTTGAGGCTCAGGACAAATATGCTAAAGAGTTCCGTAGGGCAATCCATCAATGGAGCTATAACAGACTTCTTGAAACGATTTGTTCTAAAGCTAACCAAGTAGGGCTCACAGTCGAGACGGGCTTCCAACCATCAAAGGGAACCGCCCAAGAACAGGCAAAAGATTTGGCGATCGCAACCTACCACTCTCGTGCGATCGCCACAAAATAATCTTGCCTTTGGGTACATTTGAACCTGGACAAGTTAATATTTGAGTCAATAGCGCCGCAGTTCAAGCTTTCTAAGCCGCTGAACTGTGAAAAATGTGGGTCAGTTTGGTCATCGTGAGATGGCTGTGCTTTCCGACCCTGATAACTGTCCGCTCACTGACTGCCATCCTGGTACAAATTTGATCTCGGAATTTGTATGGGGATGGGAAGCTGCATTCGTCGATTCCCTTCTTCCAATGTAGCGTAGGTGCGCGCCCAGCAGAAGTGAGTTAAGCCTCCTTTGAAGGTAGGTACGGGAGCATTATCTCTTCGATTTTTAGATGCAGATGATGTTACTGGAGTGGCAGTTACTGAATCGCCCCGAATCATTGTGGGAGTCCTCCATAATTTTTTGGCAAACCGAAGCGAGGTTCAAAATCCCGAAAGGTTAGCCAAACGTACACAATCCTTCTGAAATCTAATTTCCAAGGTTTTTGTTGCCTACGTTTGACGCTCGTTATTGCAAATAAATGTTGATTGTTGCAAAGAGCAATCGAGCTTTGGCAATTTCCTTTAGGGAAGCAGATGGTACAAGGATTCTAGCGCTGGGAGTCGCAATCGCCCTCTCAGGTATAGGTGGGCTGAAAGAACGGCTTCATAACGAGTCGAACCGTAAACTGCGCTAAGTCGCAATCGCCCTCTCAGATATAGGTGGGCTGAAAGTATAACGGAATACTCAGGCAAAGTACCAATTTTCTCGTCGCGATCGCCCTCTCAGGCATGGGTGGCTGAAATTAGGCTTAAGGAAACCACAAACTTTTCCTGTGTTGCGATCGTTTGTGGGTTTATGAATGGAGGACTGAAAGGAGCAGCTGATTTGTAACCAGCAAAAGGTTTATTGAAAAGACAGGAACGACACTAATTTGCGAAAAGATTGAAGTAAAACAAAGGCGACATTAATTTGCGAAATGTGGTAGACTCCAGCAAATTGTCCCGAAAACGACATTAATCTGCGAATTGCGACATTCAGTTCGCGAATGTACACTTGTTTTACTTAAAAGCTGGTGACGGGACTCGAACCTGCGACCGGCTGATTACAAATCAGCTGGTCGTATTTCTCAAATCCTTGCTGGTTAAGCTTTTTAGCAATCAATAGAAATATCTTTTCCAGTTTTATCTCAATCTTTATCTCAATCACAAAAAATTAGGTAAGTTTGGGTATTGTCAGAGAACTTTGACGAAGCAGGGGTGTAATACAAAAAATCGCAGTTCAAAAGTTTAAGCGATAGCTCCTTCTTGCTGCCGACAAATAATTCGTGTATTTTTAGTGCAAATGTACTAAGATGCTCATGCTTCAACACGAATTTGCATCACCAACGAATGGGTATCTCCTCACCTATGAGGAACTGCTCCGTATCCGCACCCTAAAGCTTCTAACGAACGATCGAGACTACGTTTTCTTTGCACTACAGATTGATTACCCAGGTAAGCTCAATCCTGCGATCGACGTTGCTGCCTTCTGCGATCGCTGGGAGCTAAACGACGGCGACCTCTACAAAGCCTTGGGAGATCTGCGGAAAAAGGGAATTGTTGTCTCTATCTCTAGTCAACTGAACCTTCAACTCTCCTAGTTCTCTTGGGGTGGGATTGCTGCTTCCATCGATCTGACAGCATTTAAAAATTAGTCGTCCAACGTATTACCGTTATATTTATCCACCGGGCAGCTAGGGGGATCTAGCAATGGCGATCGCACAACGGCTCAGCTTTGAAATCGACAGACTACCGCGCAAAACGCGCAGAATATGCGGTGCTTAACATTGCAGAATATTGGATTGTATATTCCATGCAGGCTGTAGTAACGGTATGTAAGCTTGTGGAGGGATTGTATGATGCTGATGAGTTTAGGGCAGATTCCCTTGTCGATTCACTGGTGTTTTCAGAACTGGAAGTGACGGCAAAACAGGTCTTGAGTGGCGGACAGGCGGGATAGGAAAAAAGGGCAAAAATTTCGATCGTGCGTCGCTTCAATCCTCTCACGATGAACTGGCTGTCCTGATCGCGTCGTTGTCTTGAGGTGAGAATTTTACATCTTCGTACAGCAGTTCGATCGGGCACTCAAAATCAAGGCTAATGAGTTGAAGGGTTTCTCCTGCGGCGTAGGGGGTCAGTTCCCATTTCTTGCGCTCGTTGAGCCGAAAAATTTCAACATTCATGCGATCGGAGCTAACCAGAACATATTCTCGCAGGCTTTTGAGGCAGCGATAGTGAGCGAATTTTGCTCCCCGGTCATAACTCTCAGTAGAGGGGGAAAGCACTTCGACAATAATGCAGGGGTAACGAATCGCCTCGATCGCTTCTTGATCACGGGAGTCACAGGTGACACTCAGGTCAGGATAGAAGCCGGGACCCGTCTCGCTGATAGCGACTTTTGCATCTGAACTGAGCACCTGGCAGGAGCGACCGCGTACATGGGGTCTGAGGGCAGCGAGAAGGTTAACGGCGATCGCACTATGGGGAATGGTGCCGCCTGTCATGGCATAGACTTCGCCACCCACATATTCGTATTTACAATCCTGCTGCGTTTCCCACTTAAGGTACTCCTGAAAGGTCATGAGTGGATTGTGAGATATTGCAATCATTTCGCCCTCCTTGATTACTGCAATTGTAAAAAATTCGATCGCGCTTCGCGCGGAAGAGTGCAAAAGAGAAGAGGGTAAAGGGCAAAAGGGCAAGAGGGTAAAGGGTTACAGAGTCCTCGGGGCAACACAAACTACACGAAAACCAATATTGAAGAAGCGGTAGCCGGGCGAATTGACGTAGCGATAGGCAGAGCGACAAAGCCTCGGATCGCCGCTCCAGGAACCGCCGCGTAGGACTCGACTTGCATTCTCATCTTCACTGATCCAGGCACTCCCATCGATCGGCGCACCCTCATAGCTGTTATGCCAATGGTCTAAACACCATTCATCAACATTTCCGTGCATGTCACATAATCCAAAGGCGTTTGCAATGCCAAAATGATCTACAGGAGTTGTCTCTTCTCGATATTCCCCTTTCGGTCCATCATTATAGGTATAGTTGCCGTCGTAGTTTGCCAATTCAGTCGTGATGGTTTTGCCGAAATAAAAAGGCGTTGTGGTTCCAGCACGACAGGCATACTCCCACTCTGCTTCGGTGGGTAGGCGGTATTCTCGTCCTGTGTAGGCAGAGAGACGATCGCAAAACTCCACTGCCTCATACCAGGACATACGCTCGACAGGGCGGTTATCTCCTTTGAAACTGGAAGGGTCGGGATCGAGTGCTTGTTTAGCCTGAGGCAATGCTGCGACAAATTGCCACTGGGCTTGAGTCACGGGATAGCGTCCCATGAAGAAGGTGGGAACGTTCACTTCATGCTGTGGTCCTTCATCACCGCTGCGTTCTGGTTCGTCGTCGGGAGAACCCATCATGAAAGTTTCACCAGGAATTAGAATCATATCCAGCCCCAGTGTGTCGCCCAGCTTCTCAACGAAGTAGCGGGCTTGCTTGCGCTCTCGACGAATCACCAGTTCTGCCATGCCAGGATGCAACTTGACAATGTTTTGAGGTGGGTCAAATAACTGTTCGCCACAGCTACCAAGCTACCTGACCCGGTTTGATTTTCGGATGCAAATGCATCACAGGAGCAGGTCTGGACTCTTCTAAACACTCCCAGTCAATATCCCATCGACTGGCTCTGGCATGAGAAGAGTGCTCGGGGCAACACAAACTACACGAAAACCAATATTGTTGTTGCGGTTGTCGGGCGAATTGTTGTTGCGATAGGCAGATCGACAATTCCTCGGATTGTTGTTCCAGGAACCGCCGCGTTTGCCGACCTAACCCCGCTTATAGCGTACTGCCAGACTATCTAATTCGTCTCTAATGATGCTGAAATCTTTAAGGAGCTTGGCTCAGGCGGGGCGGTGAATATCCAGCGATCGAAGATTTGGCGGCGCAGTTGATGAGTGTCTCCATGCCGCAGATGGGCTTCCCAGCTTTGCAATCGCTGTACCAGTTCTGCCAGGGAAAGCTGTCCGGCAGTGTAATCTTGCTGTAAATGTCGCAGCCGATGCCGTGCCCGTCTTAAATTGCTGTTTCGGACCCGAATCTGAACTTCTCTGGGAAAGGCTTTACCCGTCGGCACAATCCGAAACCCCACAAAATTTGCACCCTGTCTGGTTTCAAAGAGTTGGCTTTTGACTGGGTGTAGCCGCAAACGCAGAGCGGTCAAATACTGTTCGATCGCTCCTCGTGCCGCTTCCAGAAACGATCGATCGTCTGAAAACAGGGCAAAGTCATCTACAAATCTGAGATAACACTGGGCTTTGAGTTGTTCTTTGACGAAATGATCAAAGCCATTCAGATAGGCATTGGCAAAAAACTGGCTGGTCAGGTTGCCGATCGGCAGTCCTTTTCGTCGCTCTACCG
>NZ_JACJOR010000301.1:0-20153 GCF_014695615.1 Leptolyngbya sp. FACHB-711 | reverse complement strand
TCGACAAAATTCGAGAAATAAACAGTGCTATCCGCCACAATATACGCCCCGCCGCCATACTCATGCACCCGCGTCCGCGCATTCAAGGGCATGGGGAGGAGATCGATCGCCTCTCCAGAGGGCTTTCTTTGAACGATCGCATTGCGTCCGCTTTCGGTCGGTCGTCCCTCGCTCCAGTAAATGTCCTGTCCATCCAGGCGAATTTCACCCAGGCGCAAACTTCCCGCCACAATCAACTCTGATGTAATCGGGGATTTCCAAGAACCGTAGGGGGCAACTGGCATAGCTCTGCTTTCGATCGCTCAACGCTCTTCATTGTACGGTGCAGAACTATACGGCGCAGAACTGTATGGCGCGGAATTGCACGATGTGGAATGTGGCGATGCGGCGCAGTTCTCTGACAGAGGAATTTGTCTATGGTGTGTACACGAGTTAATCCTGCCGGTGTTCCGGGTTTTGCAGCCCCTTCAATCCTGCGCCAATTCCCTCTTAGTAAATCACCATCTCCGATCGTTTTCGCTGCCGTTCAGCTGCCAGTCTACGTTTGCGCCAGCGTCGGATCGCAATTGCGGTTCGCACGATCGGGGAAAGATAGCTGCCATGCAATAAGTCTTCATCCTCGATCGTTCCCAAGGGATGATTGCTCATGCAGGACGCCAAACTGTCAAGATACGGTTCTAGCTCGATCGCTCGCAGCACGTCCTCTGCCGACTGATAGCGATCGCGGGGCGACACCTTCAGCATTTTGTCCAGCACTTTGGCAAAATAGTCGCTCACCTGCACAGCATCCTGCCACTTCACTTCCCCAGTTTCGATGTCATAGTCAAACTCCATCGGCGGCTTTCCAGTCAGCAGGTAAAGGCAGGTAACACCGATCGCAAAAATGTCACTGGCGTAGGTTGATCGCAGAGAGAGCTGCTCCGGCGGAGCAAAGCCCAGCGTGCCGACAAAGTGGGTTGTTGCCCCTTTATGAGTCATTTCATCGACCTTGATGAACTGTTCTTTCACAGCTCCAAAGTCGATCAGCACCAGCCTGCCGTCATCCTGACAGCGAATAATATTAGGTGGCTTAATGTCGCGGTGAATCACCTGCTGCTGATGGATGTAGCTCAGCACGGGCAATAGCTCCCGCAGAAAAGTTTTAACTTCTGCTTCTGAAAAAACGCCCCGCAGTTTAACTTCTTTTGCCAGGGTGCGACCGCGCACATATTCCTGCACGAGATAAAACTCGCCATTCAGCTCAAAGTAGTCGAGCAAGCAGGGGATCTGGGCATGACTTCCGAGCTGGCTGAGCGTTTTTGCTTCCCGTTCAAACCGCTGGCAGGCGCGCTGCAACACGATCGGGTTAGCAACCTTGGGGCAGAGCTGCTTAATCACGCAAAGGGGATGATGGGGCAGCAAAACATCCCTTGCCAGAAAAGTCACCCCAAAGCCACCCCGACCCAGTGCCCGCACAATCTGATATCGATCGCGAAATCGCGTTTCAGAACCACAGAGCTGATTGAGTTGACTTGGCTGAGGCGAGCCAGAACGCAGATCATTGATAGGGGGAGTTGAAGCATCCATGCACTTGTGCGGCTGTCACTCGGCTTATCCGTATTGTCCCGTCTTCCTAGGGACTATAGCATCCGTAGCCCTATTGACTTCATAAAGACAACATGAACCCTGAGGCGAGTTTTTATTTTTTAGTGCTAGCTCAACCAAAAGTTCACGACCTCGTACTGTAAATCTACCAGCATCTGGCGCAGCAGGGGAAGACTCAGCCCAATCACGTTGCTGTGGCAGCCTTCGAGTCGCTCTACAAACAGTCCCCCCCGCCCTTCCAGCGCAAAGCAGCCTGCACACTGAAGCGGTTCACCCGTCGCCACATAAGCCTCAATTTCTCGATCGCTCACGTTTGCAAAATGCACCTGCGTCACCTGAGCCCGCACCAGTGTTTTTTGTTGCGGCTGATCGATCAGGCAGTGCCCGGTATAAAGCTGCCCGACTCGCCCGCGCATCTTCTGCCAGCGTTCGATCGCTTCTGCCGCATCTTTCGGCTTGCCGTAGATTTCGCCCTCTAGTGCCAACACCGAGTCACAGCCCAGAATCAGTGAATCCGACAATAGCGGCGCAACGGTTTCGGCTTTGCCCTGGGCTAATTGTTGAACGAGGCGATCGGGTTTTGATTCTTGAATTTTTGACTCGTCATAGTCGCTCGGCTGCACAAACACCGGAATTCCAGCCGTTTGCAGCAACCGTTTACGAGCCGGAGACGCAGACGCTAAAACAAAGCGAGGAATCAAGGGATTAACCGCCATGAAACCACCCTCACTCCACTAAATTAAATTGATTAATAGACCGAGAAGGATTTGGCAACGACCCGAAACAGGTCTTCCACTTTGCCCCAGCGTCGCTCGGTGGTAGAAACATTAAAGGTATAAAGCTGTCCCCGCCGCACCGACACGCTGGCAATACTGTGACGAAGCTGATTCGGGAGCGTTACAGCATATTCCAGCAGATAGTAAGTCTTTTCATCGTCCTGCCGCGCTTCGGCGGATACTAGCTCTGCCTGCCGTCCTGATCCTTCTGGGGCGATCGCACTTTTTGAGAGCCGATAACCCACTTCCGTCGGAGTGCCCAGGTCTTCTAGCGTTTTGTTGTCGCTGACGGGGCTAATAATCACGCTGGCGTTTTCTGTTTCCTCGATCAAGTCATGCAGCACTACATCAGGACCGTTGTTCACCTTTACCTCAACCCAGCCGTTGGGATAGAGGAACTGGTATCCCTGATACGTGTTCACATAGCTTTTCAAACCGGTTCCGGTAGCCGCCGGAGTGCAACTCTGTAGACTCAGGCTCAACACAACGACCAGCACTGCTGCAATCCGCTTCAGCATTCATTTTCCTCAAAACCTATCCAGTAGGATCTTACAGCGATCGGGCGGCTACTGCTGATCGTTCCAGTCTGGGCAGGTATCGTCCTGTTGCCAGCCATAGGGATGAAAGCCACACACCAGCAGACTGCGACTGTCGCGATTATAGCCGTAGGCAATGCCATGGTAGTGGACACAGCCCGCACAGGCTCTTGGACGCGAAGAGCTAACGTCCCGAAAGCCAAGCTGCGATCGAAGAATGTGCTGTTTGCTCTGCTGTCGATGCCAGTGAGCGTAGTCTGCCCGCCGAAACGAATAATTGGCGCGGCTAAAGGGACTTTGAACAGTATCCATAGGTGTGAAGAGGGAGGGGGATAATTTTAATCTACCCGCACGAGAGAAAAATCGATCGATGAAAATATCGCTGGAACCTGAGTCGAAGGGTCAAGATGAGGTTGAGATATAAGTTGAGATTCTGGGAAGCTACGGTCAAAAAGCTAACGTAAAGCAAAAGGGAAATACGCCGCTGCGCTCAAGTTTCAGAATCTCTTTATGCAGTTCTCACTGAGTTCCATCTATCCTTAACACAAGGTTATGTGAAGAGAGGCGATCGCTCGATCGCACACAAACCCCGTAAGCAGAGTATAAAATCACCATTGCCTAGAATGGGGTCAGTTTGCTTCTGCCGGAGGGCTGATTCTATATATCATCCCGAATACGGTAGGAGTTCTGCCCTTGCCTCAGGAAAATTTTTCCAACCGCTTGACACTTTGCCGACCTGTGTTGGTAATATGATGAAGGCGCAGACGATGGGGTGTCGCCAAGTGGTAAGGCAGCGGGTTTTGGTCCCGCCATTCCTAGGTTCGAATCCTAGCACCCCAGTTCAGAGTTAATTTTATGCAACTAACTCCTCAAGAGAAGGACAAGCTTCTTATTTTTACGGCTGCTCTGGTTGCCGAAAGACGCAAGGATCGCGGCATCAAGCTTAACTATCCAGAAGCGATCGCCTATCTTTCAGCAGCAATTCTGGAGGGAGCCAGAGAAGGACGCACCGTTGCCGACTTGATGACCTATGGCACAACGCTGCTGACACGAGCGGACGTGATGGAAGGCATCCCCGAAATGATTCACGAAGTTCAGGTCGAAGCCACCTTTCCCGACGGTACAAAGCTTGTGACCGTTCACGATCCGATTCGCTGACCCGGTCTCTTCAATGTTTCCAGCTCACAGTCTCCAGTTCACCGTTTCCAGCTCACAATATTTCCATCCCACACGGGCTTAGAGCGGGTGCGACTATAGTATCTCGTTGCGCTCCGCAGCCCCCAGACGAGAAGCAGACGGACGCGGTCGATCGCTAGGCTGAATTGCTGGCGGGAGCGGGTTGGGTGCGCCCCAGGCTTGCTGAAGTCTCTGGAGGAGCTGATCTTGCTGTTGGTGGAAGGTTTCGAGGTCGCCTGCGCCCAGGTTGATGATTGTGAACCAGACTAAGCCCCGATCGCGGGTAGGAATCGCGCCTGCCAGCGAGCTGACGGCATTCAGCGTTCCCGTTTTGACGGCTGAGCCGTTGGGCAGTTCTCGCCATTTGAGCGTGCCCGAATCGCGCCCTTGAATCGGATAAATATCGGCAACGGAGAGCTGGCGCGGCTGAAGATATCGCTGCGTCGCAATCAGAATTGCCGTTACGGCTCTGGGGGACAGCCGATTTTGCTCTCCCAAGCCTGAACCGTTGATGATTTGAATCTCTTCCGGGGGAATCTGCGTTGCCTGCAATACTTTTTGCGTCACGCCTGCCGCCCCGCCCAGCATTTGCGCCATCATCTCAGACATGATGTTATTGCTGTAGATATTCATCGCCTTGAGAATGTCGATCATCGGCAGCGATCGGTGGCGAATCAGGGGCGTGAGCGAGCGGGCTTTAAGCTGCTCTAGGGAGTTGACCTGCATGGTGCCGTTGATCTGAATCTGCGGGCGGGCAGTTCCGGGAGGAAGTTTGCTGTGCTGCGCTGCGGCTTCGGCTGACCAGAGATTTGCATCAATTCCCTGCTTTAGCAGCGATCCGGCTTGTGCGGGGTCAGTCTCAAAGTTCATCGCAAAATTGCCAGATACGACCAAGTTGCCTGTCACCTGCCGGATGCCTTTCTGGCTGAGCGAATTGCCCAGGACGATCGCCTCTTCCCACACAAAAAACGGATCGCCGCCCCCCTGCACAATCAGATCGCCCTTCAAAACGCCATCCTCGATCGGGCCTGACGCGCTGATTAGCGTTTCAAACCGATGATCGATCCCCCAGGCTTGGAGGGCTGCAAGCGTGGTTGCCGTTTTGGTGAGAGATGCAGCCGACAGCGGCGCAATCCCCTGATTTTCTGCCAGAATCTCGTTGCCCGCCTGAACCCAGACACCCTGGCCCTCGATCGGTAAATTGAGCCGCGCCATGGTTGCCAGATGGAGCCGCACCGCGAGTTCTGCCTGGGGGTCGGGCTTGCGAACGGCAGCCGATCGCACCCAAACAGTATCGAGCCAGGGGGAAAGATTGGTCGATCGCAAAAGCTGAAGTTTTGGCTCTTGTTGACTAAAGAAAAGGGAAAGGAGTCCTTGAAACAGGTCTAGCACCGTCGAACCATCTCCGAAACTGCGTGCATACCATCCCTGATAATAGACGCTGTTTTATTCCTTAGGGGTGATTTATTTAACGCTCCGATACGGAACTTTATCTCGCATTCTTGAGCTTTGTCGTTGAATGGGGTAAGCCTTGCTTTACTTCCAGCCAGTCTTCAAGCATCGGGTTCAAGTGAGTTACTGTGGTTTGATTTGTGGTTTGATTTACTGGGGTTTACTGCACGGATTGCCCGCCCCGAAATCTCCCGCGAATCCCCCTCAAGTAGAGGACTTGAAACCATTGGCATTCCCGAACACCAAAAATTCCTGCGCTGATCTGAACCTGATCCTAAAAAATTTGGTACGTTGGTACTAAGTAGATAGTGTTTCTGCCGATCGTCCACCCTTGCTTGAGCCCATCTTTTGCTTAAGCCCATCTTTACTTTGAGCCCACCCTTGTTTGAGCGTTAGCGAGTTTTGCATCGAGTTTTATCGACATATCCTACTTATAGCGTTTGCCGTGGTGAAAATTCGTAGAAAATCCTATATATAGTTTGCACGTTGCAGGAATTCGGTTAACCTTATCTCAGCCCTGTGTGTGGTATGAGAGCCTATGTCTTTCGTTGGTCTTCACATTCATAGCGACTATAGCCTGCTGGATGGCGCGAGTCAGTTGCCCGAACTCGTCGATCGCGTGCTGGAACTGGAAATGCCTGCCGTTGCCATTACCGATCACGGCGTGATGTATGGGGCGATCGAGCTGCTAAAGGTTTGCAAGGCAAAGGGCGTAAAGCCGATTATCGGCAACGAAATGTATGTGATCAACGGCGACATCACAAAGCAAGAACGCCGACCGAAATATCATCAGGTCGTCCTGGCGAAGAATAAGCAGGGCTACAAGAATCTGGTGAAGCTGACGACGATTTCGCACCTGAAGGGCTATCAGGGGAAAGGCATTTTTGCGCGTCCCTGCATTAACAAAGATTTGCTGGTGCAGTATCGCGAAGGGCTGATGGTGACGAGTGCCTGTCTGGGTGGAGAAGTACCGCAGGCAATCTTACAGGGCAGACCCGAAATTGCGCGAGAGCGGGCGGGCTGGTACAAGGAAGTTTTCGGCGACGATTATTATCTGGAGCTTCAGGATCACGGATCGCAGGAAGACCGGATCGTAAACGTGGAGCTGGTGAAAATTGCACGCGAGCTGGATATCAAGCTGATCTGCACCAACGACTCGCACTACATCTCCTGTTTCGATGTGGAGGCACACGACGCGCTGCTGTGCATTCAAACCGGAAAGCTGATCACCGAAGAAAAGCGGCTGCGCTATAGCGGCACAGAGTATCTAAAATCGGCGGACGAAATGCGGCGGCTATTCCGCGATCACCTGATCACAGAGATCATTGAAGAAGCGATCGTCAATACGCTGGAAGTCGCAGAGAAAGTCGAAGACTACAACATTTTGGGAGAACCAAGAATCCCTGAATACCCAGTTCCCCCTGGCTACACAACCGCCGCCTATTTCGAGGAAATGACCCGAAAAGGATTGGTCGATCGCTTTGGTTGCCAATCCTACGCAGAAATTGAGCCGGAGTATCAGGAGCGGCTGGAATACGAACTGCAAATGATGCACCAGATGGGCTTTGATGCCTACTTTCTAGTGGTGTGGGACTATATTAAATTCGCTCGCGATAATGGCATTCCTGTGGGTCCAGGCCGGGGGTCAGCGGCGGGGTCGCTGGTGGCATACGCGCTGGGTATTACTAACATCGATCCGGTGCATCACGGACTGCTGTTTGAGCGATTCCTCAATCCAGAACGGAAATCGATGCCGGATATTGATACCGACTTCTGTATCGATCGCCGGGGCGAGGTCATCCAGTACGTCACCGAGAAATACGGGACAGAGCGAGTCGCGCAGATTATTACCTATAACCGCATGGCTTCCAAGGCGGTGCTGAAGGACGTGGCGCGGGTGCTGAATGTGCCCTACGGCGAATCCGATCGCATGACGAAGATGATTCCTGTCTTTCGCGGCAAGCCGACCAAGCTGAAGGTCATGATTTCTGAGGGAACGCCTGCTCCAGAATTCAAGGAGAAATACGACAAAGATATGGTCGTTCCGGCCACTGAGCCGCCTGTGACTTATCGCCGCTGGATTGATATGGCGATGCGGATCGAAGGGACGAACAAAGCAACCGGAGTTCATGCGGCTGGTGTTGTGATTTCTGCTGAACCGCTGGATGAGATCGTGCCCCTGGAAATGAGCAAGGAAGGCGGCGCAGTGACGCAGTATCCGATGGAGGATATCGAATCGCTCGGACTGCTGAAAATGGATTTTCTGGGGCTGAAAAACCTGACGATGATCCAGAAAACGGTGGATCTGGTGAAGGCAAATCATCAGGTTGAGCTGGATCTCGATCGCCTTCCGTTAGACGATCCCAAATCCTATCAACTACTTGCAAGAGGCGAACTCGAAGGCATCTTTCAGCTTGAATCTTCGGGAATGCGTCAAATCGTGCGCGACCTCAAACCTTCGGGCTTAGAAGATATTTCTTCGGTGCTTGCGCTTTATCGTCCGGGACCATTGGATGCAGGACTGATTCCAAAATTCATTAATCGCAAACACGGTATTGAAAAGATTGAATACGAACATGAATTGCTGAAAGGCATTCTCAATGAAACCTACGGAATTATGGTCTATCAAGAGCAGATCATGAAGATCGCTCAGGATATGGGCGGATATTCCTTAGGACAAGCGGATTTGCTTCGAAGAGCAATGGGAAAGAAGAAAAAGGAGGAAATGGAAAAGCACCAAAGCATTTTTGTGGAAGGGGCAAAAAAGAATCAAGTCCAACCTAAAGTTGCAGCAGGTTTGTTTGAGCAAATGGTTAAGTTTGCCGAATACTGCTTCAACAAATCCCACTCGACAGCGTATGGATACGTCACGTTTCAAACTGCCTATCTAAAAGCAAATTATCCTGTCGAATACATGGCGGCACTGCTGACCGCAAACAGCGGCGATCAGGACAAAGTGCAGAAATATATTGCCACCTGCTACAGCATGGGAATTACGGTTGAGCCGCCGGACATTAATCGATCGGGCTTTGACTTCACACCTTTAAGCGACACCATTCTGTTCGGATTATCCGCCGTGCGAAATGCCGGAGAAGGGGCGATCGAGCATGTTTTGGTGGCACGAACAGAAGGCGGCAAATTCACATCACTGGCAGATTTGTGCGATCGAATTGATCCGCGCACCGTCAACCGCAGAGCCTTAGAAGCTTTGATTCAGTGCGGCGCAATGGACTCGATCGATCTCAATCGCAAACAGCTGGTAAACGATTTGGAATATGTGCTGGACTGGGCGCAGTCGCGGGCAAAAGATCGGGCAGTGGGTCAGGGCAATTTGTTTGATTTGTTCGGCAGCACGGGTGAGAGTAATACCACCACTACCAACTTTGAAAGTGCGCCCAAGGCTCCCTCCACCGAGGACTATCCGCCGCAGGAAAAGCTAAGGCTAGAAAAGGAATTGCTCGGCTTCTACATCTCCGATCATCCGCTGAAATCCGTGCATCAAGCCGCCAAAGTGCTCGCACCCATCAACCTCTCTGACCTGGGAGACAAGCCGGATAGCGTCACCCTGAGCGCGATCGTCATGATCAGCAACCTCAAGCCCGTGATGACCAAGAAAGGCGATCGCATGGCAGTGCTGCAAATCGAAGACCTGACCGGACAGGCAGAAGCCGTCGTCTTCCCGAAAGCGTATGAGCGAATTGCCCATCTTTTGGAAGTCGATGCCCGTCTGATGGTGTGGGGCAAGGTCGATCGGCGAGACGATCGCAATCAGCTTGTGATTGAAGATGCGGAGGCGATCGAGGCAGTGCGAATGGTGATGGTGGAGTTAGAGGCAAGGCTGGCAGGCGATGTCGTCAAACAGCACGAACTGCGAACCATTCTGCTCGATCAGCGCGGCACAGACGACCAGGGTAAGATTCCTGTAATCGCAGTCGTCACCGGACAGGAGCGGCGTGAGCTGGTGCGGTTAGGGGCACAGTTTCGCATTCCCAACCCGGAAGCCGCAGTGAATGCCCTGATGCAGGCAGGATTTCGAGCAAGAGCTTCTTCGCTCACGGGTAAATAGACGAGTGATTATTTGGAAAGATTTGGTTCGACCACAGTGGGAAAACTCTCAAAGTTGCGTCGTACCCAATCCATTCCCACTTCGTTGTTGAGTTTAATCTTCTGCAGCGTGCCGGGATAAAGCTTGCCCAAAATGTCAGCATCCTGATCAATAACGACCTTACCGAATTTGAGATAGGTACTGCCAAACAGCTTAAAGGCAGGATGTTTCGCTTGACCAAACAGCAGAATGTAGGTGCGAGTGCGATTCTCGGCTTCTGGGACAAAGAAATGGCACTGTACTGCTTTGCCCAACGGCATTTCGCCATGAAAGATGATGAGAGAAGGAAAGTGATTTTCCAGGTGTGCCTTAATTACGGTGGGAAGCAGAAACAAATCAGGTTTTCTCAGTTTTTCGGTTAGCTTGTAGGGCGCGGTGGGCAAGTCATAGAACGCATGGGAATGATGCCCGTTATCCATAAACTGATGAAACTCTACGTCTGTAATGCGAAACAAGTCTCGATGCGTGCCGTTTTGATGGTTGTAATCATGCATATTCAGCAGCATCGTTAATAAATCAGTTTCAACACTTCGATCGCCCGTATGCCCAATAAAGTAATATTTCTCGGCAATTTCATTCAACACAGTCGGAATCGGAACCTTGGGTTCGTATCCACCGTATGACCAGATGAAATCGCCTTGAATAATGAGTTCTAAGGGCTTCAATTGCGGCAATGTTTTCTTACCAGAACCCGGTAGAACAGTGCAGCCCGCCGGATCAAAGGGCAAGGCATGAAACGGACACACTACCACACTGGTGCCGTCCTTTTGCATTTCGCACCATCCTTCTGACAGCATTGCTCCCATGTGCGGACAGGCATTGGGTAAGGCATGAATTTTCCCCACACCATCCTTCCACATCACATAATCAACGCCATACAAAGCAATCTTTTGGGGTTGGTTTACCTTTAGCATCGATTGATGTGCCAATAGCCAAGGCGCACCAGGAAGCATCGAGCGCATGGTGTTCTCCGTTAAAGCTAAAATTGTGAAAAATCCGTCGTGTTTCCAAAATATGACAGAACTTTCACATTCGTCAAGCCCTCATTCGCCCATCAATTTGCGTCGCCAGCCTAAACAGCAGCGCAGTAAGGCACGGGTTGAGAAAATTCTGGATGCGGCGGCGGCAGTGTTTGATGAGGTTGGCTATGAAGCTGCAACTACTCACATGATCGCTGCCAGAGCAGGAACGGCGATCGGTTCGCTCTATCAGTTTTTTCCAGACAAAGCTGCCATCTTCAAGGCGATGGAGTTACGCCATGCAGAGCGAGTAAACGCATTTTGGCAACAGGCAGAGATTCCTTCGATCGTTCAGCTACCACTGCGCCAAATGATTCACACACTGGTATCAGCAACCGCAGAACTGTTTACCCATCCAGTATCGCGTGTGGTGTTTGTACAGTTTTATCTAGCCCGTCAGATTTTTCAATCGATCGATGAAAGTATGACGCAGGACGCGATCGGCTTTATGGCGAATATTCTGAAGCATCGAAACCCTGCCTTGCCTGAAGCGCAGTACAGTCTCCTTGCAGAGGTGTGTGTGCATAGCACCAATGCCCTGATTCTCGCGGCACTTCGCAGTCCTGATCCGGCACATCGTCAACGACTGATGCAGCAAATTGAGGACGTGATGGTGTCGTATTTGGAACCGTATGTGGGCGATCGTCAGTCAGGTGATGTAATGAAAGTAATGATATGCCCTCACTGCCAATCCAAACAGCTCTCAAAGAACGGGTATCGACGGGGCAAACAGTGCTATCTCTGTAAGGACTGTAGAAAGCAGTTTGTAATTTAGTTTTGATCAGCTCAACTGATTGCGAAACTGTCGGATGCTGAAGCCAAGCAGGACGATCGCAAAAACAGCCAGCGCGACAATATTGATCCAGAGTTCACCCACGCCAACGCCTTTTAATAAAAATCCTCTGGCGATCGCCACATAATGTCTGAGAGGATTGAGCAGGGAAAGGTAGCGGAAAAAGGCAGGCATACTTTCGATCGGCGCAATTGCCCCCGAAGTTTGAATGAGCGGCAAGTTAATAAAAAACGAAGTGAGAACGACCTGCCGCTGATTTTTAGAAATGGTCGCAAGCAAAATTCCGACCCCAATTCCCACACATAAATACAGCGCAGAAATCAGGAAAAACAGCAGTAAATTACCGCGAAAAGGCAAATTAAACACAACCTTACCCACCGTCAGCGCAAGACACACATCCCCCAGCAGCAAAATAAACAGCGGCACAATTTTTGCTAGTAAAATTTCCCAGGCTTCTGCGGGAGTCATCAAAAGTTGTTCTAGGGTTCCAGTATCCTTTTCACGCACCACGGTTGAAGAAGACACCAACGAGCCGGTGAGCGTGAGCACCAGTCCCAACACGCCCGGCACAAAAAACCAGCTACTAATTAAGCCCGGATTATACAGAAAAACAACTTCAGGCTCGACCAAGGGAGACACAGGATTGGAATTCAATCGACGGCTAAATTGATTGATAATTTGCGAGAGATAACCGCTTGCGATTCCGGCAGTATTAGCGTCAACGCCGTCGATTAGAACCTGGACTTCTGCGGTTTCATTTTCTTTTAACTTGCGATCGAAATCTGGTGGAATAACCAAGCCTGCGGTAATTTTGCCAAGCTGTACCTGTTTCCCTAATTCCGCTTCGCTATACAAATAATTTTCGGTTACAAAAATGCGGTTTTCGGTCATTGCCGTCACCAGTTCGCGACTCGTGCTACTGTTGGCATAATCAACCACGCCCATCTTGATAAAATGCACGTCTGGGCTGAGTGCAAATCCATAGATTAAAAGCTGAATGGTGGGTGGAAAGATCAGCAAAAAGATAAGCTGTTTGTTGCGGAGAATTTGATTGATTTCTTTGCGAGCCAGTGCCCAAACGCGGCTATTCAGCAGGCGATCGATCAGTGGATAATCAATTACTTTTTTCATCGCTGAATCACCCTTAACTACACCTTTGTTTGCCTGATTGATGAAGTTGTTTAATCCGTCTTAAGAGTTCTACATTGCCCCTATTCTCTTCAAGCCTGGGAAACTTTGAGCATCTTAAAGAAAACTCGGTTTCCCTTAAAATTAGGGGTTCGGGTCGTGGTGATCACGTTTCAAACCTCCTCTTAGTCCGGTAACTGCATTCGGCTCAAACTTTGCCGTGCCCGATTAAATAAAAATAATCCCAAAAGAATCAGCATTAACACTGCCCACCACACGCCAGTCCAGCCGGTTCCGCGCACAAAGGCATCCCGAATAATGGGAATGTAGTATCGGGCAGGAACAATATTAGAAATAAGCGACAGCGGAAAGGGAATATTATTGAGCGGATAAATGAAACCAGAGAGCAGAAAAGCGGTGAGAAAGCCGATCGTTGCGACTGCCTGCACTGCTGCATTTTGACTTGCCGCTCTTGTGCCGATCATGATGCCAAACAGCACCGCAACCAGAATAAACAGCGGCGTTCCAATCAAAAATGGAGTCGGGTCGCCTGTGAAGCGCAAGCCAAATAGAATCACACTTGTGCCGATAATTAACAGTCCTTCCAATAAACCAATCACTAGATAGGCAAATGCCTTGCCGAGAATCAATTCGATCGCACTTAAACTGGAAGCATAAACCTGTAAAATTGTGCCCTGTTCTTTTTCCCGCACCATTGCCAGCGATGATAGCAGCGATGGATAAATCCATAAAATCACCGCACAGGTTCCCGGCACAATGTAGAGCGATTCTTTGCGTCCCGGATTGAACCAAATACGAATTCGAGGAACAATTAATGGCTGATTTTGCTGCAGTCCAGAAACTCTGACAAAGTACCGCGTGGTAGACTCAATGCTGCCGCGAATTACCCGCGCATTATTGACATCACTTCCATCTATCAAAACTTGAACCGTAACAGATTCGCCGTTCTTAAGATTGCGCGAGAAATCGGGTGGAATAATAATTCCAGCTGTCGCTTTGCCCCGATCGATCATCTCAACCACCGACTGATTTAAGGGACGTTCAACTAAATTCAGCTGATTTGTCGCATAGAGTCTTTCGATATAACTGCGGCTTAGCAGTGTATTATCTAAATCCTGTACGGTGAGCGGAATATTTTTTGCTTCCAATCGAATTGCATAGCCAAAAATAAACAGTGTTAATAAAGGCAGCAAAAACGCCAGTGCAACAGTTAATCGATCGCGGCGGAACTGAGCTAATTCTTTGATGCACTGAGACCAAATTCGCTGCGGCTTAATCATTGCGCTGTCCTCTGAATTGGCTATGCTTCTGCTCGCTGCACAATACCGATAAACGCATCTTCGAGCGTGAAAGAAATTGGGCGAATTGATTGAACTTCAATGCGGGTTCCGTCTGGCTTCTGATAGGCAAATAGCCAGGTTTTAATTTGCGGCATCTCGCGATCGGGATTGTCTAAAACCAGGTGAAGTCGATCGCCAAAAATCGAGACGCGCCAGGGTTCCATCTGGGTTTTTAGCAAATCTGAAGCTGCCTGATTTTGGTTAGTTACCAGCTCGATTAATCGTCCGGGCTGCGCTGCTTTGATCTGGGTCGGCGATCCTTCTGCAACGACCTCGCCCGCCACCAGAAATCCCATGTAATTACAGTGTTCCGCTTCTTCGAGATAGTGCGTTGTTACCAAAACGGCTGTGCCGCGACGGGCAAAATCCTCAATTAACCGCCAGAACTGCCGCCGCGCCAGAGGGTCAACTCCCGAAGTTGGCTCATCTAGAAACAGGATTTCCGGCTCATGCATGACGGATGCACCAAAGGCAACGCGCTGCTTCCAGCCTCCGGGCAAGCCTCCGGTGATTAAGTCCTCCTGTCCTTCTAAACCGCAGATGTGCAGCACCCAGTCAATTTTTTCGCGTCGCTGCGATCGAGGAACGCCATACACCCCGCAATAGAATTCGAGATTTTGGACGATCGAGAGGTCGTCGTACAGCGTGAACTTCTGGCTCATGTAGCCAATCCGTCGCCGCAAATCGGGGTCGCGCAAATTACTGGTTTGTCCTGCCAGGGAAATTTCGCCGCCGCTGGCAGAGAGTAAGCCGCAGAGCATTTTGATCGTGGTGGTTTTTCCGGCTCCGTTTGCGCCCAACAAGCCGTAGATTTCGCCATAGCGAACTTGCAGCGTCACATCTTTAACCGCCTGAAAGTTGCCGAAGGTTTTGTAGAGATGATGGGTTTCGATCGCCGCAGTTCCTTTCGCAGCTCTGGATCCTTCGCGATCCGATCCGAAGGAGTTCCCGCTTGGGAGTAATCGCGGAAAGGGCACAAACGGCGACTCAGCCCCCTGATGGCGCAACTGGGTCACGAAGACATTTTCCAGCGTCACGTCAACGGGTTCGATTTCCGATATTTTCAGCCGCTCCTGTTGGGCAATTTGCTGAATCGTTTTCGTTCCCTCTTCCGGCGAATGCACCAGCACATCCAGCCGATCGCCAAAGGTCTGCACGTCTACTAAAGCCGAATCGCGGGTTTCACCCAACGGGGAAGGGCTTCGCATCGCTGCTAACAGTGCCCGTTCTACGGCAGCAAGCTGAGGAGTTCGCAGTTCCAGTCGAGATAAACCCAGATTTTGCCTGAGCTGGCGCAATGTTCCGGTCTGCTGAATCTTGCCTTCATACATCAGGGAAATTCGGTTGCAGCGTTCTGCTTCGTCCAGGTAGGGAGTTGCGACTACGATCGTCATGCCCTGACTTGCCAACGTCGCCAGCACATCCCAAAATTCCCGTCGCGAAACCGGGTCAACGCCTGTCGTGGGTTCATCCAGCAGCAAAATTTCCGGCTCCGACACCAGCGCACAGCAAAGGGCAAGCTTCTGCTTCATGCCGCCCGATAGCTGACCCGCCAACCGATCGCCAAACCGATCGAGATCCATCAGCTTGAGATAGCGATCGCGCCGCTCCTGAAAACGATCGGACGGAATCTGGCGCAGTCCGGCACTGTAGCGTATGTTTTCGTCCAGGCTCAAGTCCAGATACAGCGAAAACTGCTGCGTCAAATAGCCAATGCCCAACCGCGCATCGCGAGGCGATCGTCCCAACACCTGAATCTCGCCTGCGCTTGCCTCCATCACGCCCGCCAGAATTTGAAACGTCGTCGTCTTTCCGGCTCCGTCAGGACCAATCAAGCCAAAAATCTCGCCGCGCTGCACCTCAAAATCAATGCTCTGAACGGCGATCGTCTGATTGTTCTTTTTGCCATAGTGTTTTTGCAGTCCTGCCACTCGAATCACGGGTTCTGTTGCAGCAGGAACCGGACGGGCAGAAGCAAAGGAAGCAGGCTGAGTCTGAGTCATATTGGCTAACGATTAGGTTCGATTGTTGCGTCCGCAGGCATTCCCGGCTTGGCAAATCCGCCCGGTTCCTCGATCGCCAGCTTCACACCAAACACCTGCTGCACCCGGTCTTCTCGAAAGTAGATATTCTCCGGGGTAAACGAGGCTTCCGAATCAATCTCGACCACGCTGGCAACCAGTGGGCGGTCTGGGTCAGAGTCAAGGTACACGTTCGCACGCTGCCCAACTCGGACTAAGCCAATCTGTCCTGCTGGAATAAAGCCGCGCAGATACACCGTGTTTAAATCGAGCACAGTCAGCAGCGTTTTGCCTGCCGTCACGACCGTTCCCGGTTCTACGGTGCGATCGGTAATCACGCCGTTAATCGGGCTATTGATCGTTAGATCGTTGAGCTGCGCCACAATCCGCTGACGTTCTGCTTCGGCATTGCGGACTTCTGCCTGGGCGGCGGCGAGCTGTGCCCGTGCCTGCGCTACCTGAGCATTGAGGCGATCGAGCTGCACGGTGTTAATTTCGGGGTTAAGCGTGGTGGTTTGCGTCTGAGTCAGTCCGCCCTGAGCCGCCGTAATCTGACGCTGGGCTGCATTCACCGCTGCTTGCCGACTAGTGAGGGTTGCCTGTGCGGTGCGAAATGCGGCATTCGCTTCGTCAAATCGCTGCTGAGTGACTGCCCCTTCCTGGACGAGCTGAGCAAATCGATCGCGATCCTGGCGGGCTAGCTCAAGCTGTGCCTGGGCCTCTGTTACCTGTGCCCGTGCCTGTTCGAGCTGTGCCTGGGCGGCGGCGACCTGCGCCTCTGCCTGAGAAACACGCCCCTGCGTATCGCCCTCTGCTTGCTGAAGCCGCAACTGTGCCTCCTCGATCTGAGTTTGCAGCACATTGAGCTGGAGCTGAGCATTTTGTACCTGATTTTTGGCAGATTGAATCCGGGCTTCGGTTCCGGCGAGCTGTGCCCGCAGTTCATCATCGTCCAGCCGCGCTAAAAGCTGTCCTTTTTGCACCTGTGCCCCTTCCCGCACGGTGACTTCTTCGACTCGCCCCGGCACCTGAGTGCCCACATCTGTTTCGTAGCCTTCAATCCGTCCACTGAGCTGTAGTTCGTCTGTAGCGGGGCGCGACAGAAAATACCAGGCAGTTAATCCTCCCCCGGCAGCCAACAGGGCGATCGGCAACAGAACCCTTTTGCGGCGCGATCGGGGCTGAACTACGGGCGGAACGGCAGTCTTTTCAGAACTGGGAAGTGTTTGTGCCATACGGGGAACTGCCAGAGTCGAATGATTTGAGAGAAATCTTTGAGGGGGACTTGAGACAGATTTCAGAGAAATACGGGGAAAAGAAAGAGATAGAAGGAGATACAGAGAGAAATAAGTTTTGAAAAGGGAGCCGGGGAAGGAACTTTGATCACACTAGACTGTCTAGTATGATTACAAGCAAAATCCTAGCGCGATCGCCCAAACCGGACAAGCATCCCTGAAAATTGTTTACATAGCAGGGATTAAACGACCCTGATCTAGGAGCATGAACCAAATTCTTGGGTCTGACCTCTTGAACAGGATAGAGCTTTAACCCCCTTGAACCCCTCTTTGAAACCCACCCCTTGAAGCCAGAGACAAGCAAAGCCACAATGCACAGCAGTTCCCCCCTTGAGGTAATCAGCAGCGACAAGCGAGAGCAGATTTTGCAGGGCGCAATGCAGGTGTTTTTAAGCCAGGGCTACGCCAGCACCAGCATGGATCGGGTTGCGGCGGCGGCGGGTGTCTCCAAGCAAACTATCTATAGTTACTTTCAAGATAAACAAGGGCTATTTACCGCTCTAATCGAACGGGTGACGATCGATCGAATGCAGCACATCTTCCGTGCCGAGGAATTGAGCGACGAACCCGAACTGCTGCGATACTTCGCCGAATCGTTTCTTCAAAAAATGGCAAACCCAGAATTCCTGAGCCTGCTGCGAATTATTATTTCTGAATCTGCCCGCTTCCCCGAACTCGCCAACCTCTACACCCGCACGGTCATTCAGCGAGGGCGATCGATCCTGACCGACTACTTCCAGCGTCACCCCGAACTTCGCATCGCCGACCCCGAAGCCACTGCCCAGATCTTCTGCGGCTCCCTGATTTCTTTCTTAATTGCTCAAGAAATTCTCTATGGCAAAGAGGTTGCACCCCTGGCAGGCGATCGCCTGGTCAATGCCCTGGTCACCCTCTTCCTCGATCGCACCTCTCCCCATCCCAACTAATCCCCTCACCTTTCCACCCCTCACCTCCCTCGACTCCCTCGACTCCCCCTAATCCAGCTTCAATGCATTCACCGGAACCTCATCCCACGACTCCACCTCCCGCATCTGCGTAAACCACCCCTCCTGTTTCTGAGCCGTCGTCAGGTTTGCTTCAAACGAATCGTGGCACTCCTGCGCCTGAACCTCATTGCAGCAAGCAATACAAGCCCGGATAATCCCAGAAGAATCGATTTGCTCATTGACCCAAATTTTCACGCCGATCGCCCCCGTTCACGCAAGAAATTCACTGTCGAAATAGGGTTCTCATGATCACAATTGTGACAGACCCTCCTCTAAGGTTTTACCGGACAGTTGGGGCGATCGCAATCACTAATTGCAATGACTGACTGCGATAACCGACTCGCAAGAGTTGATGCACAGCACTTACTATTTATAATTCCTATAATTCAGATAATTCAGGACAGGATTTCTAGATTGCCAATGACGCACTGCTGGCAACGGGTTTTCTTTGATCAACTTAAGCCGACAAGCCAGGCTTTCCCAAAATGGAAGGGCTAAAAAACGGTGCGGGCGACCCAGAACAAACCAGAACAAAATTACAGGCAATGACTCATTCAACCCACTCTCCGATCTGGAATGTCTCATGCTCAGGCTGGATTGTTTCTCCCGATTGGCTGGCGGAGCATCTGAACGATTCCCGGATTGCGATCGTAGACTGTCGCTTTTCGCTGATGCAGCCTGAGCTGGGACAGGAGCAATACCGCACAAGCCATATTCCTGGCGCGTTTTATCTGGATCTGAATCGGGACTTATCCAGTCCAGTCGGGCAACACGGCGGACGACATCCCCTCCCCGAGCCGGCAATTCTAGCAGAGAAGCTCAAGGCGATCGGCATTCGATCAGCTGCATTGGGGCAGGAACCAATGCTCGTCGTGGCTTATGACGATTCGCGGTTTGGCTTTGCGGCGCGGCTCTGGTGGCTCTTGCGCTATCTCGGACATGATCAGGTGGTGCTGCTCGACGGCGGCTTTCAAGCCTGGCAGGACAAAGGCTATCCCGTCAGCCGCGAACCTTCGATCGCCCAACCCGGCAACTTTGTGCCCCAGGTGCGGTCAGATTGGGTAATCGATATCGAAACAGTCAGGGCAAGCCAAAATCATCCAGGCATTGTGCTGGTTGATTCGCGAGAAGCAGAACGCTATCGAGGAGAACGGGAGCCGATCGATCCGATCGCGGGTCATATTCCCGGTGCGGTGAACTATCCCTGGCAGGAAGTGACGGGCGCAGATGGACTGGCACAGCCTCCGGCGGTTCAGCAGCAGCGATGGGCAGACCTTCAAAATGCGCCAGAAATTTGGGTCTACTGCGGGTCGGGTGTGACGGCCTGTGTCAATCTGCTGTCGCTGGCAATGGCAGACTTGCCCCAGGGAAAGCTCTATGCCGGAAGCTGGAGTGACTGGTGCTCGTATCAGACGGATACATCCTCTGCCTCCTGAGGAAAACGCCCTTTACCATCAGCAACAGGAAGCCTGCGATCGGGTCAAGAGCTGCACTGAGAGCGATTTGCTGTAACATTGGAGGCGTATCGCTGACTTTAACTTAACAATTCTATAATGTTCAATTTATAATGCTCAAAATAATGCTCAAATTTAGGTTTTTGCTGACATTTCGCTGACATTAGGAGGATGATTGACTGCGGCGGCGGCTGTGACTTCTCAACTCAGATTGCTGTGATCCAGCACAGTTGACTTTACAAGTCTGGCGGCTGCGCGTATAAAATTGACTTGACTACAAATGGTTGATTACGAGTAGCTGATTACAGCCTGAAGCGGTCATTTTGTTGATTTTGATTTGTCTGGTTTTACTGATTGCCTGAAAATGGCAGCGGGCCGCAATTGACACCCCTATCTCTAACGCTTTATTTGACTTTCCATCCTTCAACTTTTTCCTAAAAATTCTAAAAAATATAGGTCTAGAGCTT
>NZ_JACJOR010000300.1:0-1860 GCF_014695615.1 Leptolyngbya sp. FACHB-711 | reverse complement strand
CGATCGCCCCACCGACACGGTTCAACTGGGCATTACAGGCTTGGCTGCTGGAGAAACGCTAAAGGTAGTCGATTTCCAGTCCTCAACGGGTGACTTGTTTGGTTTGAGCAGTGCTAACAAGCTCTACAAAATCGATGTAGCAACAGGGGCGGCGATCGCAATGACGCTGTCCACGTCCGGCACAACTTCTACCACGCCCTCTACTGGGACATCTACCAATCCACTTGCCCTGACAGGCACAGCCATCGGGTTGGACTGCGACCCCACCAGCGGCAACATTCGGGTGGTCACCGATGCCGATGAACATCGTGTCCTGACGCCAGTATCCGGCTCAACCAATACCTTTACCGTTGTTATGGATACAGCCCTTGCCTATGCAACAGGGGATGCCAATGCTGCCCAAAATCCTAACGTAACGGCTTTGGCCTATAGCAACAATTTCAGAGGTTCGACCTCTACAGCCCTGTATGGTATCGACACTACTCTGGATGCCCTCGTGCGTCTGGCTGAAGTGACTGCTGCCGTTGTGCCTGCTCCTGGTAATCTTACAACCGTGGGTGCGCTTGGTGTTGATTTCAGCCCCAGTGCTGGTTTTGATATCTTCACCGACAGTAACCTGAGCAACACGGCTTATGGAATGTCGGGTTCTGACCTGTATAGCATCAATCTGACTAGCGGTGCAGCAGCGAAGCTAGGAACAGTGGTGGTCAACGGGATACCCACTCAGCTCGTTGGCATTTCGAGTCGCGTTTAGGTCTGAGAAAATCTCCGAACTCAAACTCGCCCGAACTTGAAACGATCGGCGAAAGCGATTCAACAGAAGTTCAATGCAGCCCTGCTAGGAAGGTTTCGCTTTCATTGGCAGGGCACTCTTTCTTGGAGCAGGGCAACTCTTTCTTGGAATAGTTGGGAATCCTAGCCTTAAGAAACCACGCACAATTTTAGTGCCAACTCTATGCTGTCGTTCCCGAATTCTGATCATTCTTTTACTCAAGAAACTTTACTGCTCCGTATTACCAATCGCATCCGGCAATCCCTGGAGCTTCAAGAGATTTTAACTACGACCGTTGCTGAAGTCCGAGCCTATCTGGGAACCGATCGCGTAAAAGTCTATCAATTTCAACCGGATGGGCACGGAATTGTGATCGCCGAGTCGCTGAGTAGTGATCGCTTACCTTCGCTGCTGGGGCTGCATTTTCCGGCGGATGATATTCCTCCTTATGCTCGCGAACTGTTTGTGCGGGCACGCCAGCGTAGTGTTGTGGATTTGAGTACCCATGCGATCGGCATCAGTCCGCTGAATTGCCCGGAAACCGGGGATCTGATCGATCAAACAGATATTCGCTATCGTCCGGTTGATCCGTGCCATCAAGAGTACCTGATGGCAATGGGTGTCCAATCTTCAGTCGTGGTTCCGATCGTTTTAGAAGGCGAAGCGGCAGGTCCGTACCACCCCCCCTCGCTCCAGCCGCCGAATCAGCTCTGGGGGCTACTGGTTTCTCATCATGCTGAACCGCGATCGGTAAGCGAGACAGAGTTGCAGTTCATTCAGGCGGTGGTGGATCAGGTGGAGGTGGTCATTGCCCAGTCGATTCTGCTCGACCACGTTCGTGCCCAGGCGCACCAGGAATCCAATATTAATCAGGTCACTGCGCTGCTGCAAACCTCGCCAATGGTGAACTGGCAAGATGTCCTTCAAGCCGCAGCAAGTTCGCTGGAGGCAGACGGCAGGCTTTATCTCGTTGCCAGTGAACAATTACCCACAGAGTCCCCCAGAGAAATTTATACGATCGGTGAGCAGCCTGCCCTGCTTGATTCCATTCAGCAGCGATCGATCGAGGAAAATTTACTCTGGCAGAA
>NZ_JACJOR010000030.1:0-5240 GCF_014695615.1 Leptolyngbya sp. FACHB-711 | reverse complement strand
TTGTTCAGCAGAATGCGCTAATTACACGTTCGGCAGATCTGTGTTATTGATGTTCGGGTTGCCGTCTTTGTCGATGTCTAGACGTTCACGGCGGATCGTTTCATCTGCTGTCACGGTATCGCGATCGACTTCTTTGCGAACGGTCACTTCTTCACGCAGAACCGTTTCCTTACGGATATCGGGTACTTCTTCGTACACTTCCATCCGAACGACATCGCCTTCGTTAAAGGCATTAACGTCTGTGCCAGAAACAACCCGGTCTACTGGAGTGGTGCGCTCAATGACAACACGCTCTCTCTCGATCGGCACATTAACTTGAGTCTGCTCGGTTTCAACGTGCTTGCCCACGATCACTTCGCCCGTTCTCTGACGCTGCTTGTTCGCAATCAGCCGCTCTTCATATAGGCGCAGGGTTTGGTGATGCTGATCGTTCAAGGCATATAGGTCGCGATCGTGCTCGTCGTAGCGATAGCTGTCGCGGTTGGTAACCCGATCAACAGTGTTGCCAATTGCATCGCCAGCACGCTCGATCGGATTCTTGCTGGAGCTTACATCGCGATCGGCGACAACATCACGACGGCTCACGTCGCTGGTTGCGGAAACATCGGTGAGTGCGGTCGGAGTGTCCAGCGGCGTTGCGGTGTTGATCGGATTGGTGCTTGCAGCAGCAGTCGAACCCATTGCACCAGCAGCCATCGCTCCAGTCCCCATGGATGTGCCACTGGAGGGCGAACGATACACGCCACGAACACGCTCTTCGTAATCGAAGTCAGCAGGCACAGAACCGTCGTACTCAGGCAGATTTTCAACCTGTTCACGGGTCAGTCCATCTACATAGACATGACGATCGTTGTAGTCAATACGAGCACGACCGATCGGCAGCAACACCTTCTTACCAAAAATCCATGCACCCGTGTTAATGATCAGGTAACGAAAGCGTCCTTCATCATCAACCAGCAGGTTATCCACAGAACCCACTTTATCCGTGCCGGAATACAGATCGTATCCCATCACATCGTGGTCGCCAAAGTGTTCGCGGTAGTCGGGATAAAAGTCTTTAATCTTGTAGAGAGCCATATCAGTTTTTCCTCAATTTTTCAAACAAAGCTATATGTAAACACTAAACATTGGAGAAGGAAACACCCTCCTCCTACCGGCTTAGTTCACCCTCGTCTTTAGTCAGTTCTGTAATTTACTTAAGTTTTACCTTTACTCGATCGCCTGGTTAAGAGCGTTTTAAGACCATTACTTCAAATGCTAAGATTATTATCTAATGAGGAAATATCAATTAATCTACCAAGAAAAACTTACCTCTCAAGATAGGTGTAACATCTATCTTTACTGCCTATTTTTAAGTTATTGCTAATCATTCGTGTCGGTTTCAAGGTTTGAAGTGCTCCTGCGTTTGTAGCTTCTTTCATGGCTTCTAATGTATGCAAATGCATAGGTCTACTTGCGGACGTGAATAACGCTTGAAAAAACGGCACTGTTTGATATTTAGTTTCGATACTCGTGCTTATCAGGAGAAAATAACGTATGGCATACAACAATGACCCCGTGAGTAGAGTAATGGATCGCCCTGCTGTAGTCGCTGCCGCAGACTATCATGATCGTGTTCGTTGGGGTCCGATTCTGGCTGGACTCATGACTGCAATCGCCTCCCAGCTTGTTCTAAGTGCTTTGGGTGCAGCGATCGGCCTGTCTTCGCTGGCTGGTGCGGGTGCTCCCGGTGCGGCTGCGGGTGATGTTGGGACGGCAGTTGGCATCTGGTCAATTATCAGCCTACTGATTTCCCTGTTTTTGGGCGGCTGGGTAACGGCTCGTTCTTGTGGTCCAATGAATCGCAGCACTGCTTTACTGAATGGTGCAATTCTATGGGCGACCACTTTGGCCGCTAGCGCTTGGCTATTGTCCAGCGGTGTATCTGGTGCGTTTGGTGTAGTGGCTTCTAATGCAGGCGACGTGCTTCAGCAAGTTCCTGGAGCAGCGACAAATCTGCCGGATCAGGCTCCGAACGTTAATCCGCAGGAAGCTCGCGATATTGCAGGAAATGCCGCAAAGGTTGGCTGGTCATTTGTACTGGGTTCGCTACTCGGTCTGATTTCGGCTTTGATTGGTTCGTCGATTGGCACTCGTAGCCCCCGCACCGTCGTTGCCCGCACGGATGTTTAATTCTTCCTCATGCTTTTCGTAAGCATTAATGGATGGGTTGGTGGATCTATAGCGAACGAAATGATGAATATGCTGGTCAATTAGCCGATCGTCGATCGATTACAAACCTGCAGCGAAAACTACAGAAACATCAACCGATTATTGGGGTGGGTGAACGGCTCACCCTTTTTGATTGTAAATTTGCTGTAGATTGAATTGCTGTAGATCTAGTTGATAATTTGATTGACATAAGCTTAATTGTTATAAATTCAGGCAAGCAGAACTGTTTTAAGAAGATGGCTACGGAGATATGATTGATGCAGCCTGATAATTATAAAGATGCGACCTGATGATTAAAAAAATCAAAAAGTAGTGTAGCTTAAGTGCGGACTAGAAACGCCGTAGCACCTGGGAGAAATACTGCTGATACAGTATACAGCTTGGCTCGACGTGTAAATTTATTGAGCGAATGAGTCCAACACACTGCAAGTTAAAAGCATCGATCGGATCTAGAACGATCGGCTCTGATGCATTGACTACTTGCTGTAACAGTGGAATAAGCTGCGGATAGGATTGCTGTAGTTTTGCGAATAGGTTACGAAGATGAGAACTAAAGATGCTGTTTGTCGAAATTGCTTCTTCCTTAATCTGAGAGAATGAAACCTCACGATTGCTAATGTGGTGCAGCGTCAGCTGAATGAGATAGGGAATACCGCCTAAAAAGCTCATCAAATCCGGTGCAATTCGCTGATGATTATTAATGCCGTAACGCTGGATGAGTTCCTGAACTTGTTCCTGATTAAAGTTCTTTAATTCGATCGACAGCCCAATGTTGAAGGGAGAATGGTTTAGATTAAACGGTAAACCAACCAGCGATTCAGCGGAGTGGATAACGACAAGGCGTAGCTGCTGCCACAGTTCGCTGCCATCATTGCCATAGCGTGATTTTTCATTCCAGGCACGCACCATTGCCATAAAATCATTCGCCAGAATAGGATGCTTGAACAGAATATCGCCTTCATCCAACGCTAGAACGATTGGATTGTCAATTTCAGTCAGCAAGTACCGCTCAAAATAGTTGGTGCAGTTATAGCTGCTGCCATAAACCTCATTCCAATACTCATCGACCCGGTTCGGCAGGTGCAAGCTGTGGGTGACAACGGCGCAAAACCAGCGAAGAAAGCGATTGAAATCGGTGAGAACACTAGAATCTGCAAGCTGTAAGCTGACAACGGCTTCTCGCATTCCTTTGTCCCGTGCAGAAGCAAGAATTCGGGTCATCAAAGATGTTTTCCCAGATTGCTGGGGAGCCTTAATCCGAATCAGCGCACCGGGCTGCAAGACCTCTTCGTAAGCAATCTGCTCGTCTGGCTGGCGCTCAATGTAGTAGGGCGAGTCAAGCGGAACTTGCCCCTGTAGAGGAGTTTGAGAACGGGACACATTTGCAGTGTCAGGATCAAGGCTGATGTAGTCTTCAGGGGTGAGTTCTAGACCCACTGCACTAAAGTAGAACTCCAGCGTTTGTCGATCGACTGCTAATCGGCGTCGTCGGACTTTTGTAATGGTATTCGGGCTTAAGCCCGTTCGTTCGCTGAGCTGATCGAGCGTATAGGCACGGCTCCCGTTGTCCTGCTCTGCTGATTTTTGCTCAGCACTTTGTACTCGCTGCCATCCTCTAGAGCTTAGAATCACTCCTCGTTTTCGTCTGGACGATTGGAACTGCTGCGCCATCTGCAAAGTTACCCGAAGAGAATATATCTAAGAGATATATGCTAAAAGCAATAAGTTCATCAATATAACTGAGTTTTTCCTTCATAAATTTCAGCAAACTCTGACAAAGAACCCGATTTTTCTAGGGCGCAAGCTAAAATTAGAATGTCGTATTTTTATCGTGAAAAACTACTCTAATTTCTGGCGTATCTTGAGAAGACAACTTAAGGCGAACAAAAATTTCTGGAAGCTGCCGCCTGTTTCAAGTTCTTATGGATGGCTCCTGCGGCTAACCTGAGGATAGACTACATTAAACCGGCTTAACTTGTGAGTGGACTGCCCTTGAATTGCAGAAGCATCGACTCTTGCTATCGGCTTTTGTCAAAGTGCGATGAATCAATGTTCGATCGTTTTAGATTGCAGCATAAAGGGAAATCGGGCGTTGCTGAATAAGCCTATGATACGCCCCCCCAGCCCCCCAAAGTTCGGGGGAACCAGAATTCAAAGTCCCCCAGCATTGGGGGATTTAGGGGCGATGCAGAAGCTAAATTTGCACCGTTCATATCCCGATTCAGCAACGCCAGAAATCGAATTTTTTATCCTGGATTCGCTCGTCTGTGAAGGCTTATCGCCTTTGAGACTAGGACGCTTTTGCTTAAGAATAAAATAAGGAAATCTAATTGATCGTTTGCTTAACCGATCGAGCAATTTTAACCCTACAGATTTCAACCCTCAGACTTCAACCCTATAGATAGAACAACATCTACAGCTTAATTTTTCATCCTATTTTGATTGATTTAATAAGAAGGTGGTGATTCACCACGCAGTAAGGGAGAGCAGGCAATCGGTGAGAGTAGGCAAATCGATCGCAGTACAGCCAAACCCCACTTCCGTTTTCAAGAACCGTTGAGAGCAGCCGTGACGAAACCTAGATTTCACCTCGGATTGTAAACGAATAGTCCCCACCCGGCTCAAGCTGGTAGTCACAGCTTTCTAAAAATCGGCTCAGCGGCTCCTTAATTAACGCCCTTCCCAGAGAAGGCTCGACCGACAAAATGCCCTGCTTAAACCGCCACTGAAAATGCCACTCATACTCACTGGCTCGCACTTCACCTTCGATCTTGCCTTGCTGCCAGGACTGATGAGTAATCCTTACATAGGCGGTAGTTTGGGGCAAACGCTTAGCACTCACGATCGCACACTCTCTGCATTAGACACTAGTTCAAAAGGGGCTTTGACTGGGTTAAGACCCACTGAGCCGGTCTGGCTACTTGGCAAAAGATCTACCTGCAAATCAGAAATTAAACAATGAACCTTTGACTCACTGACCTTGAAGCTGACCTTGGAGCTGACCTTGGAGCTAATTTTGGAACTGGGTT
>NZ_JACJOR010000003.1:0-1873 GCF_014695615.1 Leptolyngbya sp. FACHB-711 | reverse complement strand
GATAAACGATCGGTTACGCTGCGCTAACACATCCTACGATTCCCGTTCCCCTTCTTCCCATTCCCTCATCGCTTCACCCACTTGCCCCGCCACTCATCCACCCCTCCTTCCCCGAAACAATGCTGCTCGAAGTCCTGACCATCCTCCTGCTTATACTGGCAAACGGCGTTTTTGCGATGTCAGAAATGGCGATCGTTTCTGCTCGTCGTGCCCGCTTGCAGGAACTTGCTGAACAGGGCGATCGACAGGCGCGGGCGGCGTTGGCTCTCGCAAATTCACCGAATCGCTTTTTATCCACGGTGCAGGTCGGCATTACCCTGATCGGAATTCTAGCGGGTGCATTTGGAGGAGCAACGCTATCGCGCAGTTTTGCCGGATACATCGCACAAATTCCTGGCGTCGGGCAATACAGCGAGGCGATCGCCTTTGGGCTGGTGGTGATGGTGATTACCTACCTGTCGTTGATTGTGGGCGAACTGGTTCCAAAACGGCTGGCACTGCATAGCCCCGAAAAGATTGCCTCCTCGATCGCCCAGCCGATGCAGTGGGTAGCAAAACTCGCTTCGCCGATCGTCACCCTGCTCACAAGTTCAACTGAATTGGTGCTGCGGCTACTGCGGGTCAACCCTAATGAAGGCGAGCCGCTCGTCACTGAAGAAGAAATTAAAGTGCTGCTGCGGCAGGGGGCACAAGCAGGCACGTTTGAAGCCTCTGAGCAAGACATGGTGGAGCGAGTGTTTAGCCTGGGCGATCGGCAGGTGAGTGCGATCATGACGCCGCGCCTGGATATCATCTGGCTGGATATGAATGACTCTTATGAGATCAATCGCCGCAAGATGATAGAGAGCCACCACAATCGCTTCCCCGTTTGCCTGGACTCGCTCGACAACGTGCTGGGCGTGGTCTACGTCACAGATATTTTGAATCGCAGTCTCTCCAATCACCCGATCGACTTTACTGCCCTGCTGCGTCCGCCCCTATTTGTGCCCGAAAGCACCCGCGCTCCCCGCGTCCTGGAACTATTTAAGCAGCTCGGAACTCACATCGCTTTTGTGGTAGACGAATACGGCATCACCCAGGGCATTGTCACCCTGAATGACGTCATGGAAATCATCATTGGCGATATTCCCTTTGCCGATCAGCCCCAGGAAGCCGAATTCATTCAGCGCGAAGACGGTTCCTGGCTCATTGATGGAATGCTACCCATCCACGAACTGAAGGAACTGTTTGAAATCAACGAGCTGCCCGGAGAAGATCGTGGCAACTACCAAACGATGGGCGGCTTTATCATCACCCAACTCGGACACATCCCCAAATCATCCGATCATTTTGAGTGGGAAGGCTTCCGGTTTGAAGTGATGGATATGGACGGAAACCGGGTGGATAAGGTGCTAGTGATACCGCCGGGGAAAGTGGGCGAGCCAGGAGCAGGAGGTGAGTAAGGGACGACCTACCCTTCCTGCCCTCTCACTTTGCCGTAATGGGCTTGAAACCATTTATAGGTTTGCTCAATGCCTTCCTTAAGGGAAGTCTTGGGCTGCCAGCCAAGCTGCTGTAAGCGAGTGGTGTCCAGCAATTTACGAGGCGTGCCGTCGGGTTTGGTACTGTCGAATTGCAGTTCGCCTCTATAGCCGACGATCGCTTGAATCGTCATTGCCAGTTCCCGGATTGAGACTTCTTCACTAGTACCGACGTTGATAAAGTCCTGCTCGTCATAGTGCTGCATCAGAAACAGCAGAGCATCGGCCAGATCATCAACAAACAGAAACTCGCGCAGGGCAGTTCCCGTGCCCCAGATTTCGACAGCGGGAGCATGGTTGAGCTTGGCTTCGTGAAATTTGCGAATCAGGGCAGGCAAAACGTGGGAATTTGC
>NZ_JACJOR010000299.1:0-8589 GCF_014695615.1 Leptolyngbya sp. FACHB-711 | reverse complement strand
GGCGGTTCACCCATGCCCATTCGGGCTGCCTGAGGATGCCAGGACAGGGTAAGCCAGCCGCGCTGATTCAGGGTTCGCAGGGCAAGGGCAATGGTATGACGGTCGCGCTGATAGACCTGCTCCAGTCTCGCTGGAAGCCAGGTTTTGCTCAACTCAGCACAGATCGCCTTAAAGGTGGTGTAGTCAACAGGTTGCACAGCAGTTTAGGATATAAGCTCGGCTAAAGTGGTTAGGTCTTTCATTAAAGTGCAGGTTAACGCTATTATGTTGCGATCGATTCTGAGGTACTTTTTAACTCGAACTGAATCATCTGACTTAAGATAGAAATACCCTGCGCGAGAGCAAGATTCAAGCAGAAATTTAGTGTTTTTCCCGTAGTAGGTGAATTTTTAGCATCCAGTCTCGTGAATTTGCATCATATTGGTCAAGTTCAAGCTTTCTACTTTCATTATGGATATTCGGCTCATTAATATTGGCTTCGGCAACATTGTCTCTGCAAACCGGGTCATTGCGATCGTCAGTCCTGAATCTGCGCCCATTAAGCGAATCATTGGCGATGCGAAAGACGGCGGCAAACTGGTGGATGCGACCTATGGACGGCGAACTCGCGCTGTGATCATTATGGATGATGGTCATGTCGTGCTTTCGGCAATCCAGCCAGAAACCGTTGCCAATCGATTTGTAATTCATAAAGAGGGAGTGCTCGAAGCGTAAATCAGGCTAAGTAGGGTCAACCCTCCCTGATGAAACCCTCGCGATTTAGTAAGATAGTTTACTAATCATCATCCTCTAGCTGCGTGAGTGACATGGGAACTGGCAGACTGATTGTACTAACTGGACCAAGCGGTGTCGGCAAAGGGACACTTCTGAGAGCCTTGCTCAAACGGCATTCTGACCTTTATCTGTCTGTTTCTGCTACAACTCGGCAACCGCGCCCCGGCGAAATCGACGGACAACACTATCAGTTCGTCAGCCGCATCGAATTTGAGCGAATGGTGGCTCAGGGTGAACTGCTGGAATGGGCAGAATTTGCGGGGAACTATTACGGCACGCCTCGCCGCCCCGTTGAAGAAAAAATTCGGCAGGGCAAATGGGTTGTCCTGGAAATTGAGCTAGAGGGCGCACGGCAAATTCGCAAAACCTTTCCCGAAGCCCTGCGAATCTTTATTCTGCCGCCTTCCCTGGTTGAGCTGGAGTATCGGCTGCGGCATCGCGCTCAGGATTCTGAAGAGGCGATCGTCCGGCGACTGGATCGGGCACGATCGGAAATCAACGCAGCAGATGAATTTGATATTCAAGTGATTAACGACGACCTGGAAAAAGCCCTGGAACGGATTGAATCAGCTCTCTTTGCTCCGGCAGGCGTTTAATTGATTCAATGCTTGATGTAAGCTCTGAGTTTCAATGTGGGATTCTGACGCGATCGTTTAGATTGGAATGACTAAGTTTTGTCTGATTTGAGAAAGATCCGGATCAAACACTTCATTGGGCGAAGAGGTAATTACGGAAGATAATGATGGAAAAGCGCAGCAGTTGCAGTCTCACCTGTTCAGCCCCCCAATCCTAATCGCTCGCCTGATGAGAATCATTCACAAAAATTAAGCTGTATTTGCAGGAAGCGGATTTCTCCAGAAATTGCCCGTCTAAATACTTGTTTAGATTCGACCAGTTTATCAATTGGTCGCTTTTTTATGCTTGACGATGGACGACCGGCTTAGATGGCTGGCCGAAATGGGGGTCGCAGTTGTTGTAGTGGCATACCATAGCTCATGAATTGAGAAGCAGACGTTTTTGATTAAATCAAGCCTCAATCAGTTGGATTCATAAAAACTTACTCAAAAACGAATCTTCATTCGAGGCTTATGTTGTTCATTCATAGCCCCCAAAATGAACCCCAATATGCATACTAAAAGTCGTCACTCGTTTGGATTGTTTCTTAGCTCATCAGAAAACCCGGTAAATCACGTTGATACTTTGCCCCAGACGGCTAAACCGCTATCGCTTTTGCAGAGCATCTTAGAGTGTTTAGGAGATGGCATTCTCATTGCGACTGACCAGGGTGAAGTCCTTCACGCGAATCGATATGCTCAGCAGCTTTGCTGCCGAATCGGTTCCTATGTTGGATCAACGCTCACTTTACATCCCGCGATCTGGCGCATTTGCCAGGCACTTATCAAAGAACGAAACTTTATTTCCGATTGCTCTGAAGAAGAAACTGCTTCGCAGCGTACTGTAATTCTAGACGAAGAACTGCATGTGAATGAATCGCTTATTCGTGTGCGAGTTCGCTGGCTGGATTTACAAGAAGTGACTCGCCCCTGTTTGCTGATTACGCTGGAGGATCAGTATGAGTCGGCACGCTATCGGGCGATCGCAGAAGCATTAAAATACGGACTCACAAACCGCGAAACGGAAGTCTGGCTGCTAAAGCGAATTGGCTGCACTTATAAGCAAATTGCTGCCCAACTGCACATTGCAGAAGACACAGTAAAGAAACATATCAAAAACATTTATGCTCGACGGGAAGCGATCGAGTGTCTGAGTAGCTAAAAGAATGATTGCAACAATTCATCTTTAGCCCTCTAATCCATTACCAACCGACCTGAAATAAAAGCCAGCTTCGTATAATTACATGCACAGTTAGAGACCCAATCACGGGCACAAGTTAGACGAACAGTTACGCGCACAGTTACACGTACAAAGTTACACGCACAATTACAGCATTCCACTCCTGGGAGGTTTTCCTCCCTTTTTTGCGGGCGGCAGGAAGCAGTAGAGAACTTTTGTCGCAAAGTCTATGATAAAAGCCAAACCGCTCGATTTTGCCTTGCCCATGCGTGTTTCGGTAATTATTCCAACTCTGAATGAGTCTGCCTGTCTAGAACAAACGCTGCGCCACCTTGAGTTACTTGATCCGCCTGCCTGGGAAATTTTTGTCGTTGATGGTGGCAGCCAGGATGGAACGATTGCCATTGCAGAAGCGGCTGGGATTGCAGTCATTCGATGCTCAACTTCGGGGCGATCGATCCAGATGAATCACGGGGCAGAGGCAGCGACCGGAGACGCGCTTTGTTTTGTTCATGCTGATACGCTGGTTCCTGCTGATTTGGTCACGCTGATCGACGAGACGTTTGCTCAACCAGAAATCGTGGGCGGCGGATTTGTTTCGCTGATGACAGGCAAAACCCAAACGCGCTGGCTCACTTCGCTGCACAACTATCTGAAAACCTACTACGCCCCGCTCTTGTTTCGTCCCCATTTATTTTTCAAAGGACTGCGGTTGCTGTTTGGGGATCAGGCGATGTTTTGCAGGCGATCGGTTTTTGAACGCTGCGGTGGATTTGATACTGCGCTGCCCATTATGGAAGAAGCTGATTTATGTTTGAAACTGGTGCGCTACGGGCAAATTTGTTTAGTCGATCGAGTTGTGTTTTCCTCCGATCGACGGGTGGCAAAATGGGGTTTTTTGAAAGCGAACTGGGTTTATTTCTACATCGGTTTTCTCTGGGGCATTGGCGTTTCTGCGGATTACTTGAAGCAGTTTTATGAGGATGTGCGATAAAAAATAACCGCCTTTCTAGATGCCAAATTTGTGAAAACCTGGTTTTTTCTCCAGGCTTCAAAGTTCCCCGCTTTAAAGTTCCCTGGTGTTGGAGAATTTAAGGGACAATGCAGGATCTTGGCCACTTTTCAAATTCCCTGAAGCTCAGCTAAAATTGCTGTCAGATTTTGATAAACCCACTCCAGTTCTGCCTCGGTAATACAATAGGGCGGCATCAGGTATAAAACGTTCCCCAAAGGACGCAGCAGCAATCCTCGATCGATCGCCTGAGTGCGAATTTTACCCGCAATTTGATTTAAGTATCCAGGCTGATCGTTTGTCTTAATGTCAAAGGCAGCGATCGTGCCTGTAACCCGTAGCTTTTCCACGTTTGGCAATGCTTTCAACGATTCCAGGTTCTGCCAGTGCAAGGCTTCCATCCCGCGAAACTTTGACTCATTTTCCTGCATCAACTCCAGCGAAGCCAAAGCAGCTGCACAGCCTAAAGGATTCGCAGTATAGCTATGACCGTGGAAGAAGGTTTTTGTCAGATCATCACTATAAAATGCCTGATAAATTGCTTCTGAACTCACCGTCACTGAGAGCGGCAAAAAACCGCCGGTAATGCCTTTTGAAAGACAAAGAAGATCCGGTTCCACTCCTGCTTTGACGCAGCTAAACCATTCGCCCGTGCGCCCAAAACCAGTCATAATCTCATCAAAAATGAGCAAGGTTTTGGCATCTTTTGCCAGTTGAGCTAGTTTTTGTAGAAAGACCGATCGACACATCCGCATTCCGCCCGCGCCTTGAATCAGCGGTTCGATTAAAATTCCGGCATATTGATCGGACTGCTGAAGTTTTTGCTGAATTGCAAACAGAATCTCATCTTCTTTTTCCTCGATCGAATTGTCTCCCCAATAAGTTTCAGGATAGGAAACAAACTCCACTCGAAACAGCAAATCATCAAACGGCTGTGTAAAAATCGATCGCGTCCCGACTGCCATTGCCCCAAAAGTATCGCCATGATAGGCTCCCTCAAAGGCAATAAATGTCGATCGCTTTTGCTGTTGGTTTGTCCAGTATTGATACGCCATTTTCAGCGCAACTTCGATCGCCGTTGAGCCATTATCTGAAAAGAAGACGCGGTTTGATTTCGCAGGCAGTTTTTCAATCAATTTCGTTGCAATCTGCTCTGCCGGATCATGGGTGAATCCTGCAAAAATCACCTGCTCTAACTGCTGCGCCTGCTGATAGATAGCTTCAGCAATTTTGGGATGAGCATGACCGTGTAAATTTACCCACCAGCTTGAGATGCAGTCGAGCAATCGCTGACCGTTTTCTAGCTCTAACCAGACCCCCTGGGCAGATTTTACCTTCAGCGGTTCGGGTGCGGTTTTTGCCTGCGTGAAAGGATACCAGAGATGAGGATGCGCCATTGATAAAACTGTTAAGTGTTGAGCGATTTAATCATGAATTTCAAGCTGATTGTATGCAGTTTTGAGCGTTGCTGGATCGATCGCCTCCAGAAAATCAACTTCACCCAAAATTGGAACCTGGCCATAATGCTCGATTGCCGCCCGATTACCAGGATTCTTTTTACCGTTAATAATTACCCCCAGAATTGGAATATTCTCCCGCCTAAGTTGTGCCAGCGATAGCAGTGTGTGGTTAATCGTTCCCAATGCGCTTCTCGACACTAAACAAACGGGCAATTCTAAATGCTTAATCAGGTCAATCACGTAGTGGCGATCGTTAATCGGAACCATTAATCCGCCTGCTCCTTCAACAATCAAATGAGGCTGCTCGATTGTTTTAGGCAGCTCAAAATCATGAAGGTGAATTTCAAGGCCGTCGATCGCAGCAGAAGCATGAGGCGAAAGTGGCTCTGTTAATCGAAACCGTTCTGGCAGAAAATGAGCATCGTTCAATCCAGTCACTTGTTTAACATAATCTGTGTCTGTGATAGTGTCTAAACCAGACTGAAGCGGCTTCCAGTAAGCGGCATCTAAGCCAAGCGTGAGCATTGCAGAAGTAACAGTTTTACCAACATTGGTGTCGGTTCCGGTCACAAAAAAATGTTCTGGAAATTGAAATGGCATTTGCTTGATTGACTGCAATAATGATTAATCAATTCGCTGAATCGCCCAATAAGCGATCGAATGACTGGCAATTATTTTGTCACAATTCTGCAACTTCCAGGCGGCTGATAGCCGTTTTAATTGTTGGATCGAAAGCTGCTTTCGGGTTAAACTCAAACCCGCTCCGATTGCCTTCAAACTTCTGAGAAAATCGATCGCATCAAAATGGATTGTCTGGCTCACCACCTCATGGGTAAAACAGCAAACAGGAAGCGTTTGAACCTTTTCGAGTAAAGCATCAGTATTGGGTAATGGATTCAGCGTCAAAGGAAGATTGAACTGCTGACAGATTTGCCGCCATTCAGGAAAGCTGCGATCGGTGGGAAAGGAAATTAAGAGCCAGCCACCGGGTTTGACTGCTTTGAGCCAGCGAGCGAGTGCCTGCATTGGACGATCGAACCACTGCAACGCAAATCCGCTGGCGATCATGGCGTATGGTTCTTCTGGAATAGGCAACCGTTCGCCGTCAAGCTGCTGAAATAATACTCGATTTTGTTCTGAAGGAAGGCATAAATGAGACTGACAAAACGCTAGCATTTCCAACGATAAATCTGTGGCTAGAATCGATCGCTCTCCCAACCGATTTACCAATTCTTGAGTCAAAAATCCCGTCCCGCAACCAATTTCTAAAACATCACCTTCAGGAAGCTGAAACCAATCTGCGTCTGTTAGGCCAATAAGATGTCTTGCGCCTGCCTTCTGTACCGTTGCAAACTGATGATAAGTCGCAGCGGCTCGACCAAATCGATCGGCAATTTGAGATTTATCAAAGGAGCTAGGAGGTGACAACATTAGAAATTTATAGAAAAGCAAAGAGCAGATTGCAGTATCGACCAGCACTCAGCAAAGTGAGTAAAAGGAAGGGCGTGTCCGGCGCGCAGAATACGAATCAACTCACAAGAATGGAGCAGGGCGATCAAAAATTCTTGTGTTTGGGAGGCAGCAACGATGCGATCGTTTGAGCTACTAAAGACAAGGACTTTAGCGATCGACTGCATATAAGATGCGTCAAGCTTTGAATCATTTAACTGATGTAGATCTTGCAGCAGAAGCGAGTGATTGAGGTGGTCAAAATCATGCTGAAGTTGGGGATATCCAGAGTGATGATAAAAGTTTTGCAGTACAATTTCTGGCATTGCCTGAAATTGGCGAATCATTTCACCCAATACAAGCTGCGATCGTCTTTTCTCTGCTCTCGCTTCAGGATGAAACGTGAGGAAACTATTAAACACAATTAAAAAATCAGCTTGCTGCAGTAACTCGAGCGGGCAAAGATGCAGCCCGTAGGAATGGACGAGGATGATTTTTTTTGAATCAAAATTGGTAAAGCTTGGCTGAAGCGAATTACCAAAATAGCCGCGATCAAATGCCTGAAACTTGCAGCCCAACTGGGTGAATTGTTCCTGCCAAAACTTCCAGCATTGGCGATCGAATCCCCACCCGTGAAAGGCAATTACTTCAGTCTTAAAGTTCCCCAGGATTAGGGGATTTGGGGGGCTGAGGTAGGACATATCTCACGACTTGATTATTATAAACATTTCTTTTCTTCAAATTCACGCTGGTATCGCTGATAAAGCTTGAATGAGCATTTCTAGATGCTCCGGCTGATGCTGACTCGAAAGAGCGATCCGAATCCGTGCAGACCCTTCTGGAACCGTTGGTGGACGAATCGCAACGGCTAAAATTCCTTCTGTTTCTAAAGCCCGTGAAAGCTCTAATGTTTTTTCAGACTCTCCCACCATCATCGGAACAATCTGAGAGTCAGAATTGAGTGTGCTATAGCCTATTTTGTGCAGCCGATCGCGTAATTCCTTCGACTGATTGATTAAATGCTGTCGCTCATCATCAAGATCAGGAATTAATGTCAGAGCAGCATCAATCGCCCCAATTATACCGGGCGGCAGAGCCGTCGTATAAATAAATCCAGGGCAGTAATTAATTAAATAGTCGCGCAGTTTTTTTGAGCAGGCAACGAATGCCCCGAACGCCCCGAAGGCTTTACCCAATGTCCCTACGACCAGATCAATTTCTGGCTGGAATGCAGCTAATCCCATTCCCTGTTCTCCCAGTACACCAAGCGCATGAGCATCATCTAGATATAAAATCGTATTGTACTGATCTGCAAGCTGAATTAAGGCAGATACATCGCTTCGATCGCCATCCATGCTAAAAACAGTTTCAGTTACAATCATGAGCCGATCGTAGGACTGCGAGCTGACTTTTTTGCACAGCGTTTCAAGCTGATTCAAATCATTGTGGGCATAGCGATAAAACCTCGCCCCGCTTGCCAAAATGCCTTGAATCAAACTGCTGTGAATTAGCCGATCGCACAGCACACAAGATTGAGCAGTCAGCAGTGTCCCTAGCAGGGTCATATTTGCTTGAAAGCCTGAGTTAAACAGCAAAGCAGCTTCTCGTCCACAGGCAGCTGCCAGTTTTTCCTCAAGCTGATGATGAATGTCGTAGTTGCCCGCTACAAGCCGCGATGCCGTTGCGCCTGTCCCGTACCGTCCTGTATAGTCTTGCGCTGCCTGGATCAGTGCCGGATGCTTTGACAGCCCCAGATAATCGTTCGCGCTGAAGTTGAGCAGTGGTCGTCCCTGCTTCCGGACCCATACGCTATTCATCCCCCCCTCGCCACAGGGCGAAGCAGCCGGAACAAGCGGCTGAAGCGATCGCAACCGCTGCTGCTCAACCCGTTCTGCCAGGGCGCGATCGATAAAATCAAATTTGTTGGCTTTGTTGACTGTCATAGCGTTTTCCATCATACGAGCCAGGGGGGACAGCGTTAAACAAGATAGGTCATCCCCAAGGGCAGGCAAGAGAACCATTACCCATGACTACTGCCTTATGACTAACGACCAAGCTATCCAACACCCTTTGCGGCAGATAATTTAGCCTGGACTGCAT
>NZ_JACJOR010000298.1:0-2829 GCF_014695615.1 Leptolyngbya sp. FACHB-711 | reverse complement strand
GAAATCAGCTCGATCGCCGTTTTTCCAAACGTCCCTAGTTCAGCAGGCAGATTATCCTGAAGCTGAATCAGCGTTTTTGCCTGATGGGTTTGATTCTCAATTTCTAGCTCGATCGCCAAAGCCTCTCCCATACTCACAGGGGCGATCGGGCGACGACGCACTCGAATCCCGCCCAGCATTCGCGCTGGCAGAACCGCACCGATCAGCAGCAGCGCAAACATTACCCCGCTAATCACATAAAGCCAGCCTGCCATGGTATTCGTGGCTGCTCCAAAGAAGAAAAGCGACAGCCCCAGCAGCAGCCAGCCGCTATAGGCAGGTGTGACCCAGTGAGTTTCGAGCCAGTTTGTGATGCGCCGGACAATTGACATACCTAATGGGCTAATGGGCTGAAAAGAACAGGCTGAAAAAGAATGCCGATCGACTGGATTATTCCCACTTTAGACCCCTGAGTCGATTGAATTTCACTCTATGCGTTTCGATCCCTGTCTTCAGGATGTAGTGGAGCGCTCGTCAGGCACAATACAATCACTCCATTCAGTTCATATCTTTCCTAAAAAGAGCAAGGGAGTGCAGGCTACAGGGCAGCACTCAGCCTGAGCAAGTTATAATTTTTGCGGAGCTTACCGATCCAGCCTCTTAAATTATGAACAATCCACTGAGTCATGCTTTCTTTATTGGTCGCGCTTTTGCCGAGGCGCTGGGCGAACAGCTTGAAAATACGGTAACGAATACCTTGAGTGAACTCGGTAAGTTTGATGCTGAGCAGCGCGAACGGCTCCGGCAATTCACTGAAGATGTGATGGAGCGGGCACGTCAAGCCGAAGCAATGGCAACCCAGGGAGCCACAGGCACAACGGGCGCCACGACGGCCTATTCGGCTTCTCGTAAAGCAGACGACGTGCAGGAAATGGTGGATAACCTGCGGGCAGAAACTGCCCAACTGCGGACGGAGCTTCAGCGATATCGAAATCAGTCCGGGCAGTAGGTTTTCAGCAGTCCTTGGGCTGCTCCATATCTGCTTTGACTCAATAGTTTCCAAGAATTTTTTAGTAAACCCTTTTACGGAATTTCTCAATCTGCGTGGCTGTCCTTCCCGACGATCCGATCTTTGATTCTCAGTCAGAAAAGCCGCTTCCCAGACGCGATCGATCTCTGGCTGAAGTACAGCATCACCTGTCCGGGCTCAACCTTGAGGCAGACCGGCATTACGATGACACAGTGCCCGTGAAGTCCTACAGCGGCAAGGCATATCGCTGGAGTCAGGAAAACTACTCGCGTCAGCGTCGCTTTATCGATATCTGGTCTTTTGTGCTGAAGCTAATGACAGCACAGTGGGCTTATGGCAAATCCTGGGCTTACCGGGGCGGCAAAACCGAAGAAAAGCAGGCAAAGCGTCGCCGCGCCCAAGCAATCTGGATTCGGGAAACACTGCTCGATCTGGGACCTACTTTTATCAAAATTGGGCAGTTATTTTCCACCAGAGCCGATTTGTTTCCGGTCGAGTACGTCGAAGAACTGTCGAAGCTCCAGGACAAAGTGCCTGCGTTTAGCTACGACCAGATCGAAGCGATTATTGCTCAAGACTTTGGCAGACCAATTCCAGAACTGTTCAGCAGCTTTGACCCGATTCCCCTGGCGGCTGCCAGTTTAGGACAGGTGCATCGTGCCCAGCTTTACTCTGGCGAAGAAGTCGTTGTGAAGGTGCAGCGACCGGGCTTGAAAAAGCTGTTTACGATCGACCTGCAAATCCTCAAAGGCATTGCCCGCTACTTCCAGAGCCATCCCAAATGGGGGCGCGGGCGGGACTGGCTAGGCATTTACGAAGAGTGCTGTCGCATTTTGTGGGAAGAAATTGACTACCTCAACGAAGGACGCAATGCGGATACCTTCCGGCGCCACTTCCGCGACGAAGACTGGGTCAAAGTGCCGCGGGTCTACTGGCGATACAGCTCTCCCCGAGTGCTGACGCTGGAATATATGCCGGGCATCAAGATCAGCCACTACGAGGCACTGGAAGCTGCCGGACTCGATCGCAAAAGTTTGGCGCGAATGGGAGCGGAGGCGTATCTGCATCAGTTGCTCAACAACGGCTTTTTCCACGCCGACCCTCACCCTGGCAATATTGCTGCCAGCCCCGACGGGTCGCTGATCTTCTACGACTTCGGCATGATGGGTCGGGTGCAGCCCGTGACGCGGGAAAAACTGATGGATACTTTCTTCGGCATTGCCCAGAAAGATGGCGATCGGGTGATGAACTCTCTGATTGCGTTGGGGGCACTGTCTCCATCAGAAGATATGGGTCCGGTGCGACGATCGATTCAGTATATGCTGGACCACTTTATGGATCAGCCGTTTGAGAATCAGTCGGTGGCATCGATCAGCGATGACCTGTACGAAATTGCCTACGGTCAGCCGTTTCGCTTCCCGGCAACCTTTACCTTTGTGATGCGGGCATTCTCAACGCTGGAGGGCGTGGGCAAAGGACTTGACCCCGACTTTAACTTTATGGAGGTTGCAAAACCGTTTGCAATGCAGCTTATGTCAAATGGAAATGGTTCACCTGCCAATGGCTTTTCCGACAGCATCCTGAGCGAACTGGGTCGCCAAGCCGCGCAGGTTAGCACCTCAGCCCTGGGACTCCCCCGTCGGATTGAAGATACGCTCGATAAGCTAGAGCGTGGCGATATTCGCGTCCGGGTGCGGTCGACCGAAACCGATCGTGTGTTGCGGCGGGCCAGCAGCGTTAATATGGGAACCAATTACACGGTGTTGATTGGAACATTCACGCTTTCAGCCACAATTTTGCTGGTGAATCAGTTTATTTGG
>NZ_JACJOR010000297.1:0-7432 GCF_014695615.1 Leptolyngbya sp. FACHB-711 | reverse complement strand
GTTGCTCTCAGACGCTCTAAACCTCAAACATTGCCGCTAACCCTTAGTTTGAGAGGCTTTTGCTTGTACTCCCTACTGCTGGATCACCAAAAGATGGGATGAGCCGAAACGGAATTTCATGCCCTCTGCAATTTGGGAAATCTACCCGCTTGTAGCTCAGATGCTCTACATCGTGCGCTTTCAGTAGGGGAATGATCGGGTCACGTCCAAACAGAAGATTGAGGGCAATCTGACGCCGAAGCGACTGCTTCCAGCCTTTGCTGTTGATGTAGGCAACATATTGAGGGGATACAGCACGCTTTCCCATCACCACGCCTCGCCCTTGACGAAGCATCCAGAGAGCCAACCTCGCAGCCCTCGCTGCCCAACTTTCGTGTTAGCAGCAAGATCATGGGCACTGGCAAAAAGAGGAGTGAGGGCGATCGCCTCATACCAAAGATTGTCTGGTTCACCCGCAGTCCTGCCTGTAAGCTGCACCGGATCGCTCTGGCGAACCACGCCGACTACAGTGCGAGGGTCAGGATCGGGCGCTGATCGAAAGTTTGCGTTCCCCGGTGTTCTGTTGCAGGACTTGATGGTCAAAATATCGATTTGTTCGCTTTGATCGGCGGGCGCTGGCGTAATCAAAGGCTGCCTGGGTGCTGCGGCAACAGCCGGAGAAGCTGTAGAAGCAGGAGCAGGGGCAGCAGACTGAGCAGATGGTGCTGCTGTTGCTTGAATTGGGGAAGGGGCTGCTGTCGCAGCGATAGCAGCAGGCTGAATCATTGCGCTGGAGACAACTCGTCGTTGTCTTAATGCAGTTGCTTTGGACTGCTGCCATGCCAACGCAGAAGTAACACCAAATGTTGCTATCCCTGCATAAAAAATTATTCGGCTGAGTTTCATGGGGGACTCCTAATAGGAGGAAAATCGGGGTTTCGGGGTAGTTAGATGCAAACTGCAAATTTGGGGGTTTCGGGGTACTTTCGGGGTAATCGGGGTAAGTCAGCCAATCGCGGGAAATAAGGTAGGAAAAGCATTTGGGCGATCGGGGTTTTTCGGAGTGATTATCAGGGTAAAGCTCCTACCCCGACCAATTCAGCCCCAACCCCGCCGATTTCCCGCCAATTTACTCCTCATTTCGGGGTAAAAATCGGGGATCGATTCGGGGTCGCCAGAAGGCTTCGGGGTTTTCATCGGGACGGGCACGAAACTCCCCGATGCCCAGATCGTTGAGCTGGTGCAGCAGGATTTTTAGCGCAGCCGTGTCGATGTTACGGTCCTTGCCCCAGTTGTCTCTGAGCTTGGCAACGACAAACCAGCCCTCCGCGTCGGCGTAGCGATTACCTTTTCCGTAAACGTATCCCAGTAGCTCTAGCCCTCGCTCTGGCAGTTGGGTCAGGTCAGGGAGGTTAAAGCGTTCCTCCAGCCGATCGCGCTGTTCATCTAATTCCTCCGCGATCGCCTCACCGTCGTCATCCACCGGGATGTCCTCGTCTATGTCCTCGTCTATGTCCTCTTCATCCTCATCAAAGGCTTCAAGTTCTAGCACTTCTTCCTCTTGACTAGAGGCAGGCACCGCCAGCGCAACGGTTTCGATCGCGCCCAAGGCGTAATGTCCTGGCGGGGGCATGGTTGCAATAAACGGACGTAAACCAGGGGCTTTGACTAGGCAGAAGTATTGATCTCCCCGTTCGACGCGCAGGTGGTATTGCTCCTTCCAAAAAGCTTTATCGGCATTGCTGATCTTTGTCTTTAGCTCTTCTTCCAGAGCACGAGGGATGTTCTCCCCGATGAAGATGTTGACGGACTGGTCAAAGTCATCCCGGTTCATGCCCAGCCGGGAGCAGAGCGGGGATTGGGCGATATACGCCACTTTCAACCCCTTACCTCTCTGCTTGGTCAAGCCTCGTCCCAGTTTCAGTCCCTTCCTGAGCATCCGCGTCAGGTGTTTTTGCAGCGAAATTTTGCCGCGCTCCGGCGGGTTTGCTTCATCGATCGCACGGGCTTCGTCCATCAAAATCTCAGCTTCATCTAGCACAAACAGTTCAGGCGCAAACTCTGGTAAGGGTTTTCCTGCTTCTTTTGCTTTGCGAGCCAATCGGAAGCGAGAATCGACAATTTGCTCCAATGCACTCACGCCCCGAAACGACTCCTCCACGCCCTTGTAGTTGGGGGTGAACGTGGACCATTCGGTAAAAGGATACTTGGGGTCTGCCACGCTGAGGCGCAGCTCTACCCACACCTGCTGCATCGCACCCACAAGGTTATCCACCAGCGTTGACTTATCCGTATCGGTGTTGCCGGTCACTCTGAAGTGGTTGGCAATGCGGACAATCGTGAGCGGCCAATCGGGGTCGGCTTCGACGATCGGATCGACCTGATTTTCGGCTTCCCAATCAACGCCAGAGATGTCGATCGTCAGCACAATGCGACGATTGCTCATTTCCAGCCCTGGTTTAGTTTTGCAGTTGGGAACCTCTGCCATGATGCCTTCTAAGAGGCGGTCGTGAATCCGCTTGTAGGCATCAATCAAATTCTCAGCGTACTTGCCCTTATCGTTTTTGCCGGGGACGATCGGGAGAATGTTGAAGCTCAACTGGAATTTCTTTGTAAACGGCACAATGCGCGGGTCACGCACAATAACGCCGTGGTTATAGAGAAATTGAATCACCCGGTCTGCCAGCAGTTCGTAGGTCGTGGAGCCGTTGATCAGTTCAGGCTGTTGCAGGTTGTAGAGATAGAGCCTTTGCGATTCGATTGTCGCTTCCATATCCGCAATCAGCCGCTTATAATTCTCAATCTCCTTTTGACAAGCCCCAACCAGGGCGTTGTGCTGCTTCTCAAACTCTTCAATCAGCAAATTGCGCTGGTTATCCAGGTCTTTTTCTAGCTTGGCAGCACGGGCACTCAATTGCTCTCGTGCGTCACGCTCCGCTGCGTCCAGTTCAGCCGCCTTTTCTTCTGCCCAAGCGTAGATGGCATCGCGCTCGGCTTTGAGCTGGTTTTTCATCACCTCCAGTTCAGCCGTCTGAATCTCTAGCCTGTCCCACTGACTTTGCCAGGATTGCGTCAAGCGTTGCTTTTCCGTCTCAAACTCAACCTGCTGATTCGCCAATCCCTGTTTTAATTGCAGCAGTTCATATTCCTTTTGCTGCAACAGCGCAGCATAGTGGTCGATCGTCTGCTGGATCTGCTGAGTCGTGAGCGCGTCGTAATACTGCTGGATTTCCCACTGCTTTTGCTGAAGGGCAGCCTGGTGAGCCGCCTGCAACCGCGCCATCTGAAATTCATGCAGTGCCTTTTCCTCGGCGATCGGATCGTAAATCTCAATTTCAGGATCGCGGTAGAGCGCGGCAACCGCACAGGCAGCACCCCCTAGCCGGATTGCCCACATGAGCGTAGCAAGCAGAGGTTCTTGGGGGCGATAGCCAAACGTGAGGGTGCTACAGGTTGCCAAAACGAGCAGCCACAGTCGCGGCTTTACCTCGCGGGTAGGACGGGCAGCGAGGGGACGCAGAGGGTTTTCGGTGGGGATAATGCGGGGATAGAAAGTCATGGCTGCACCAGGCGGGATGCGGGGGTCAGGAAGAAAGCCATTTCAGGATTCAAGCCAGATATCGAGCGCAGCTCCTGCTAGGGAGATAAAGCTGTTTGGGTTGAACGGGTCGTCAGGGTCAGGCTGACGAACTTCAACCAGGGCAGAGATAGGGCATCCTGTGTGTTCAAGAGCAATAGCGATCGCATCAGATGTGCAGTTGGCATCGGTCTGAAAATCAACGTCTGGATTGCGAAAGATGACCATGTGCTTGCGGTTTTGAGGCATATAGAGTGTGAAATGAAGTGCAGTTAAAAAAGTCCCAACAGGATACCGATCGCCCCCATCACCAAGGGCAGGATTTGATCGACTCTCAGCAAGGTCGTTTGCAGGTCGTGTCGGTCGTTGGGCGACAAATCTAGCTCATGCTCCACAAGCTCAGACTGAATGAGGTAGGAAAAGCTCTCAGCGTCCTTCTGAAGGCGTTTTGCGGCTTTGATCTGACGACGACGCAGGATCTTGAGCCACTTCATCCACGCTGCCAGTCCAAATACGAGGGCAATAACGATCGCGATCAGGGTGACACCCTGCGGAATCAACGGGATAAACCACACCACCTTTAAAAGTTGGGCAATCACACCGGAGACAAGGAGAGCGGACAAACCCACCGCGATACGTTGTTCCATGATTGTGGGGTTTACGCCGCCCCACGGCGGGGCGGTAGAAACGACAGAAAACGGGCTAGTTGAGGTTGGGGTTCCCTACCCCTGCCCCTGCGAAGGAGAAGGAGCGCGGCAAGCCGACGCGAATCTCTTTCTCGCGGTACTCAGCGCGGCGATCGTCGTTGTTGAAGGTCGCTTCACCGAGGGTCAAATCCAGCGATTCCAGCCGTTGCCGGAACAGATCGCGGTTGATGTCTACCGACTGAGTTTCAAAGCTCAAGCGATCCTGTGCTGCCGTAATTTCAACCTCGCTGATCGACAGTTCTACCTGCGTCCGCTTCAGGTTGTTCCGCAAGATGTCGGTGCGGGTTTGCTCGATTGAGAGTTTGATTTCTTCCTGTCGATATTGCTCCTTCGCCACTTCAACACTTTTTTGCTTGCGCTTGGTAGTCCATTGTTCGCGCTCAAGATCGGCTTGCAAGCCCTGAATCTTGACGGAGCGAATCTGACGCAGGATGCGTTCAGACTGCTTCTTGAATTCGGACTCTGAAATGCCTGCTGGCATAGGTTAACGTCTCCTTTTTTTGACAGTGGATGTTCCATCGCTACCCCTCGGACTACTGAGGAGTGGTCTGAGGTTGGTAGTAGTAACCAGGAACGGGGTTTGCCGGAGCAACCGCGGGGGGCGCAGTTGGGGCGGGGGCGACGGGAGCAACCGGAGTCGGGGCAATGGGGGCGATCGTTGAGGGGTCAGGCAAAGGAACTGGGTCAAACGATCGGCTGAAGAGAAATCCAAACAAGGCAACTAAGGCAAAGGCAAAGGCAACCAAGCCAATCAGCATCTGCATCCCTTCCGACTTCATCAGGGCAATTAGATCCTCAAACCCGCTACCGCCCTGGAGGAAGAAAGCTTGCGGCTTGGGGGCAGAATCCATCATCGCGGCTGCTTGGTCCATGCCTGCGGCTTGTGCGCCCAGAATTATTTGCTGCATTTCTAGAAACTGCTGAAGCGTGATCTTCTGCTGTTCAAACAGCAACTCCGCCTGAGTCAACTCCTTCGGTTCCTGCAACTGGCGTTCCTCCAACCGGGCGATCGCCCGATGAACTTGCGGCATCACTTGCTGGGCAACCTGCGCGGCGACAGCAGTAGACAGGTGGGGGGCGAGCTGTTGAGCAATCATCGCGGCGGGGTCATCGGAGCGTTCTACGCCGGGGTACGGCGGTGCGGGGTAGTTCCCCGACGACGGTGCAGGAACGATGTGCGACGGTGCGACGGTGTGCTGCGCGGGTGCATACGGGTCAAAGCTGTCCCCCTGCGACGACATCGTGAACGATTGAGCCGGAGAATGAATCAGGGCAGAGTTCTGCGGCAACCGCGATTCAGTTTGCGGCGACTGAGGGGGTGCGACGGCAAATTGATTGGGCAAATACTGTGAAAGTTCACCTTTGAGTTGCTGCACCTGCGGAGTCGCAACCGCATCACACAGCTTGAGCAGCCCCGCCGTGCTATAAAAGATGCGTTCGATCGCGCCCTGTCCAGGCACTTTGATGAAATCTGTCCCGTAAGTCAGGAGAGGATGAAATTTTCTCAGTCCATGTTCGTTCAGCCCGAGCAAAATCAAAACGTTAATTCTCGGAATCAGCAATCCGTACTCTGGGTCAAGGTATTGCTGAAGGTTAATCGTGGATGCGGTTGAATTCATGAAAATCTCCAATAGTTTGCCAGAATGAAGGGCTTTAGCATGATTACTGGCTGCACTCTAAGTACCGCTCGGCTGTACTTCTAATGCCTTCGTCGTTTCCGTAATGGATTTCCCATTCGAGGTGGTTGCGTTCTCGAGCACAGGCAGTTTGCTCCCGGTAGATCCAGAGGAAAGTAGCGATAGCAGAGAGCCATAGGATTGCGGTAGTGAGGGCGAAGATACCTGCAATGGAGAGAGATCGACTACCGCGACAGCAAAAGGGCGAGGAGCTTCTCCTTGTACCCGTGAGAACGCCTTGATCAGCGTTTCACACTGGATAGAATTGCGATTCAGAGCGGTTGCGATCGCCTTCGCTCCAGCGTCGGTGATGCGATCGCGCTGGTCATAAATTCCACTGGTCAATTGAGCCAAATCTTCAACCGCCTGAGCCAGAGTTCCTGTAATTGCATCAGAGGCAGCGGTCAATGCCAGCAATTCATCGTCTGCCGTTTCAGGATCAACAGGTGGAACAGGGCTAGACGATTTATTGGACAATCGCTTATTGGATGATTTGCCATTCCCATTTGCAATTTGCTGTTCTTCTTCAGTTAACATTCAGCATTTCCTCCGGGTACTTGTGTGGATTTTGTTGGATGTCTTCAATCAGGGCATCACGAGCGAGTTCTAGACTCCGTACCCGCTTTATAAACTGAGCCACGAAAACAAACTTTGCCAGGTCGCGCTCGGAGTAAAGAGCTTTTCGACGGCTCAGACAGTAAGGTAGCCAGGGGTAGAACTGCTTCGCTTCCAACCGGTAGCTTGTGTGTTCATAGAGTGCGAGACGAAGCTCATCTCGCGTATAACCGTCTGAGTTCACAACTACGGTTGCTTTTACTGCTTGCATACAGACCTCAACGGAATCTCAACGGAAAGTCAAACGATTCTGGTCAGATTCAGGTGAACTTCTTGTGAATTAAACATAGAACACTAAATTAAAAGCAAACAATAGATAACTATGGATTCCATACAAGATCGTGAATCAGTATGAAATCCATACCAAATTGAAAAACACGAAAAAGTGTTCAGAAATCTATGTGAACACTTCTCTCAAGAGAACAATGATTTCTAAGAGCCACACAACAGCATGTCTATGCGATCGCAGATAGCTGCGGGTCTGGTTCGGCACACTATGAGAGGCTGAGAGTGTACAGTCCTTCAACCTCCCTTAACAATCTTTGTAAGGTTGAAGCTTGAACCTTACAAAACAGGAGAGGGTCTACTCATGTGGGAGCGGAGCACAGCGACATCTAGCTTACAGCGGGTTGCCAGCCCCGGTTGCTTCACTGCGTTGTGCTTTGGCTCATGCTGTGCTCAGAGCTTGAATGGCGGTTGCTAGCGACAGATTTCCCTTCAATCTGAGGGTAAGAAGTTCGCCCGGCTGGACTCGCTCAATCTGAGGAAAAAGCATCTCAGTCTCATTACAGCAAATTTCATGTGAATAGACCACAGTGATTGAACCAACCAATGGCGTCATCTTCAGTAATGAACTGAACTGCTTCCGTCATCGCTTG